>JBEATO010000103.1:0-21375 GCA_041161945.1 Actinomycetota bacterium | reverse complement strand
TTGAAAGATTTGCACCGATTAATATCTGATCATTGGCAATGAGATTGAGATTGCCCACAGGTGTCTTGTGGGTAGTTATTAAAAACGTCACAAGGAGAAAATTAGCGGTCGCGCAACATCTCAGCAACTAGGAAGGCTAGCTCTAGTGACTGAGAGTGGTTAAGGCGCGGATCGCATGCAGTCTCATAGCGAGAAGCAAGATCCTCATGTGAAATCTGTTCCCCGCCGCCAACACACTCAGTTACATCATCACCAGTGAGTTCGATGTGGATTCCGCCTGGATGAGTTCCGAGTGCTTTGTGGACTTCAAAGAAGCCCTTAACTTCATCCATAACATCATCAAACTTACGCGTCTTATATCCAGTAGGTGCCTCATATGTATTGCCATGCATGGGATCACACACCCACAAAACCTTTGCACCAGATTTAGTAACACCATCAACAAGTGCTGGCAGGGCTTCGCGAATCTTGCCTGCACCCATGCGCGTAATAAAAGTAATGCGACCTGGTTCGCGGTTGGGATCTAACTTCTCGATGAGAGCAAGTGCGTCATCAACTGTGGACTTAGGTCCAAGCTTAATACCAATGGGGTTTCGAACCTTTGAAGCAAAATCAACATGTGCACCATCTAGTTGGCGTGTGCGCTCACCAATCCAGATGAAGTGACCTGAAACATCGTATGGATTACCTGTGCGTGAATCGATACGAGTTAACGCCTTCTCGTACTCCAAAATCAATGCCTCGTGACTTGAGAAGAAATCAACAGATTTAAATGACTCTGGATCTACTCCCGCAGATTTCATAAATGAAAGTGCGCGGCCAATCTCACTTGCCATCTTTTCATAGCGCTCACCCACAGATGAATCACGGATGAAGCCCTTGTTCCACTCATGCACCTGACGAAGATCTGCAAAACCACCTTGTGTGAAAGCACGAACTAAGTTCAACGTTGAAGCCGATGTGTTGTATACGCGCACTAAACGCTGTGGGTCTGGAGTTCTAGATTTCTCATCGAACTCAATAGCATTTACAGCATCTCCACGATATGCAGGAAGTGTCACATCCCCGCGAGTTTCCATGTCATTAGAGCGTGGCTTAGCAAACTGCCCCGCCATACGTCCGACCTTAACGACTGGCAATGATGAGTAGTACTGCAAAACTGCAGCCATCTGCAAAATAGTTTTAATGCGGTTTCTAATTGAATCAGCTGTAGCTGCGGCAAATGTCTCTGCGCAATCTCCACCTTGTAACCAAAAAGCTTTTCCCTCTGCAGCAAGTGCAATACGTGCCTTCAAATCATCACATTCACCTGCAAAGACAAGTGGTGGAAATGATTTAAGTTCTGCAACTGCGGCTTTTATTGGCGCACCCTCTGGACCGCCAGGCCACTGTGGTTGCTGGGCAGCCACAAGACCAGGCGTGAAGAGATTATCTAGAGGAGAAGTCATGGGTTAAGGATAGAGAATCAATTGGTAATCGCGTACCGCAATTATCCGAAGAAGATCTCTGACTCCTTATAGCGCGCTAAGGGAACGAGTTTGAGCTGTTCTGTGGCAGATGCCAGCGGAACACGCACGATATCTGTGCCATGTAGTGCAACCATCTTGCCCCAGTCACCTTCATGGGCTGCAGTTATTGCCTGGAGACCAAATCGCGTAGCTAGAACACGGTCAAATGCTGTTGGAGATCCACCACGTTGGATGTGACCCAAAACAGATGTGCGTGCTTCCTTGCCAGTACGTGTTTCAATCTCATTGGCAAGCCAATCGCCAATACCTGAAAGCTTCACGTGACCAAATGAATCAAGAGTCTGATCCTTTGTGACCATATCGCCCTCTTGAGGAATAGCACCTTCTGCAATAACGATAATGGGTGCGTAGTGAGACTTGAATCGAGATTCAACCCATTCGCAAACCTTTTCGATTGAGAACTTTTGTTCTGGAATCAAAATACATGCTGCTCCGCCTGCAAGACCTGAGTGAAGTGCAATCCAGCCAGCATGACGACCCATTACTTCAACAATCAAAGCACGGTGATGTGACTCGGCTGTTGTGTGTAGACGATCGATTGCTTCAACTGCGATATTGACCGCTGTATCAAAACCAAATGTGTAGTCAGTGTTGTTTAAATCATTATCAATTGTCTTTGGAACACCAATGACTTTTACGCCCAGTGAATCAAGCTTCGTTGCAACACCTAAAGTATCTTCGCCACCGATTGCAATAAGTGCATCGATTCCAGCTTTAGCTAGGTTATCCTTAATCTTTTCTACGCCACCCTCAATTTTGAAAGGGTTAGTGCGAGAAGATCCTAGGATTGTTCCGCCGCGAGGCAAGATGCCACGAGTAGTCTCAACATTGAGAGGCATTGTTAAGCCCTCTAGTGGACCTTTCCAACCATCACGGAAACCAACAAATTCATGTCCGTACTCTTTTACGCCTTTACGAACTACGGCGCGAATCACAGCATTTAGACCTGGGCAATCTCCGCCACCAGTAAGCACACCAATACGCATTATTAACTCCATTAAAAAGAAAATGATGAAGGGCTCGAGCTAAGAAAAGCGCCCGGCCTGTGGTCAACGCTGACTGGAACAGTCTAGCCTTGCCACATGGGCAATCAACAAATTATCGCAGGCGTGGATTCATCTACTCAGTCGGTAAAAGTAGTCATGCGCGATGCCCGCACGGGAGCGCTACTGCGCCAAGGCCGAGCAGCACATCCTGATGGCACTGAAGTTGATCCCATCCATTGGAAAAACGCCCTTGATAGTGCAATAAAAGATGCTGGTGGACTAGATGATGTTGCAGCAATTTCTATCGCCGGACAACAACATGGAATGGTTGCATTAGATAGCAATGGCGAAGTTATACGACCTGCCTTGTTATGGAATGACACACGCTCAGCAAAAGCTGCCGAAGATTTAAATCGTGAAGAAGGCGGCAACGCTGAGATTGCCCGCAAAGTTGGCTCAGTCTTAGTTGCATCTTTTACTGCCTCCAAGCTTCGTTGGATGGCAGATAACGAACCAAAGAACGCAGCGAGAGTTGCATCTGTAGCCCTGCCTCATGACTGGCTGTCATGGCAGCTACAAGGCGGCAAAGATTTCTCCACTCTTTTTACAGATCGCAGTGATGCATCTGGAACTGGATACTTTGATCCAACAACGTCTCACTACCGTGAAGATATTTTGCGCTTAGCTCTGCGCCACGATTTAGAGCTGCGACTACCAAAAATTATTGCACCCAACGCTTTTGGCGGAACTACTACAACTGGAATTCCAATCGCTGCAGGTGCTGGCGATAACGCTGGAGCAGCTCTAGGTGTGCAGGCACAACCTGGAGATGTCATTGTCTCTCTTGGAACTTCTGGCACAGCTTTTGCAGTCTCTGAAACTCCCACCCATGATGCAAGTGGAGCAGTTGCTGGATTTGCCGATGCAACAGGTCGCTTCCTGCCTCTTGTCTGCACATTAAATGCTGCACGCATCATGGATGCAGCAACAAAGATTCTTGGTAAAACTCATGATGAAGTTGGAGCACTTGCGCTCTCTGCAACCCCAGGTGCTAATGGCTTAACTCTTCTGCCCTATTTTGAAGGTGAGCGAACACCTAACCGCCCAGATGCAACTGGTCTCTTTGCGGGAATGAATTTAAACAACTCCAATCAGGCCGACATTGCACGGGCCATGATTGAAGGAATGTTGGCTGGATTAGCTGATGCCGTTGATGCTTTGATTGCACTTGGCGTAAAGGTCAATCGCATACTTCTTATTGGTGGAGCAGCAAAGAATCCTGCGATTCCAACAATTGCTAGCGCACTCTTTGGCCGTGAAGTTCTTGTGCCGCCAGCTGGAGAATATGTTGCAGATGGCGCAGCTAAACAAGCTGCATGGGCGCTACTAGGTGAAATGCCAACGTGGGATTTAGGAAATGTTTCACATCACGAATCTAAAGCCACACCACATGTGATGGATAAATATCGAACTCTGCGAGATAACACCGCAACTTGGTAGCCCCTTATGGAGTTACTCGAACACCCTTTCCAACAACAATAATTCCACCTGGGCTAATGGTGAATCGCTGACGATCGCGTTCTAAATCAACACCAATCTGTGCACCTGGCTCAACCACTACGTTCTTATCCAAAATTGCATTGCGAACTATGGATTTATCACCGATTCGAACCGATGGCATCAACACAGATTTTTCAACAAGTGCGCCGCGCCCAACAGAGACATCATAGGAAACAACTGAGCCATGAAGGACTCCACCAGAAATAATCGAACCTGCGCCAACTATGGAGTCATTTGCCCCACCGCTTTCACTGAACTTGGCAGGTGGAAGTGATGGTGGATTTGTGAGCAAAGGCCATTCACGGTTATAAAGATTAAAGATTGGGTGGACAGAGACTAAATCCATGTGGGCATCGTAATAGGAATCAATTGAACCAACATCTCGCCAGTAACCCTTATCGCGCTCAGTCTCACCTGGCACAACGTTATTGGCAAAGTCATAAACCTTTGCTTCACCATTTTTAGTGAGGAAAGGAATGATGTTTCCACCTAAGTCATGGCGAGATTCAATATCTTCAGAGTCAATAATGAGTGCTTCTTCCATGACACTACGTTTAAAGATGTAGTTACCCATAGACACCAAGGAAAGATCAGGATGACCTGGCATTGCAGGAGGATCAGATGGCTTTTCATGGAAAGCCTTAATTGTTATTCCATCTTCAGCTAACTCAATAACACCAAATTCATGTGCTTCTGAGCGCGGCATGCGAATTGCAGCCACGGTAATTCCAGCGCCAGTTTCAACGTGTTGAACAAACATCTGGCCTGGATCCATGCGATAAACGTGGTCAGCACCAAAGACCAACACATGCTCAGGATCTTCATCATGAATTAAATTAAAGTTTTGCAAAATCGCATCAGCACTGCCTGTATACCAACGTGGTCCTAAGCGCTGCTGGGCAGGAACTGGGGTGATGTAGTTGCCAAGAAGGGCTGACATTCTCCACGTTGTTGTGATGTGACGGTCAAGTGAGTGGGATTTGTATTGCGTCAGTACTGCAATCTTTAACATGCTGGCATTTACAAGATTTGATAAAACAAAATCAATCAGGCGATATGAACCACCAAATGGAACTGCAGGCTTTGCACGATCTGCAGTCAGAGGCATTAAACGCTTTCCCTCACCGCCGGCAAGGACAATTCCAAGGGGAAGTTTAAGTTTTGCCATGTGCTAACGATAGCCTGTACCTCCTGATGCGGGGAGGGGGTTGATATGAGCGAGCTAAAAGTTGGCATCGTTACCAAGGAATGGCCCCCTGCAATCTATGGTGGGGCTGGCGTGCATGTACTGCAGTTAACGCAAGCTCTTCGCACAATCAAAGATATTCATGTTGATGTCCACTGCTTTGGTGGAAAGCGCGATGATGCCTTTGGATATGAGACACCATCAGAGTTTGCTTCAGCTAATCCTGCAGTCCAAGCGATTGCAACTGATCTTGATATAGCAAGGAATTTATCTAACCTTGATTTAGTCCATTCACATACTTGGTATGCAAACATGGCTGGTCACTTTGCATCTTTGCAGTATTCAATCCCCCACATTGTTAGTGCGCATTCACTTGAGCCATTACGCCCGTGGAAAGCCGAACAACTCGGTGGAGGTTATGCAATTTCATCCTGGGCTGAAAAAACCGCCTATGAAAGTGCAGCAGCAATTATTGCTGTCAGTGATGGAATGCGCGCTGATGTCTTAGCGGCATATCCTGCAGTTGATCCCAATAAAGTTGTGACAATTCGAAATGGCGTGGACACAGCAAAATTTGCGCCAAATAATGACGCATCAGTTCCCGCTAAATACGGAGTCACTGGCCCTTATGCAATTTTCGTTGGCCGCATCACCCGACAAAAAGGTTTAGCGCATCTACTTCGTGCTTGGAAAGATGTTCCTGCCGAGTATGGCCTTGTATTAGCTGCAGGTAGCCCAGATGAAGAGGGCATTGGTAAAGAAGTTGCCGATTTGATCGCTGAACTACAAAAGAGCCGCAGCAATATCTGGTGGATTAAAGAGATGCTTCCACACCAAGAGTTAACTGCGATGCTGACTCAAGCCCAGCTATTTCTCTGTCCATCGGTCTATGAACCACTTGGAATTGTTAACCTAGAGGCGATGGGCTGTGAACTGGCCGTGTTGGCATCACGCGTAGGTGGAATTCCAGAAGTTGTAGCCGAGAAAGAAACTGGCGAATTAGTTGATTACAACGGTGATGGCCCAGCTTTCGAAGCAGCATTCTCAGAATCCATTACGCGTTTAATGTCACAGCCAGAACTGCTAAAAAAGTATGGAACTGCTGGAAGAGTACGCGCCATGAGCGAATTTGGTTGGGACGCAGTAGCTACTGCAACTATTGCTCTCTATCGCCGTGTGATTGCATAAATGACTCGTAAATCCTGGATCCTCTTTAGCATTGTCGGCTTTTTGTGGGGAATTCCTTATCTACTGATGAAGGTAGCCGTTGCTGATATTCCACCTGCGCTCATCGTTGCTGGGCGCACACTTATTGGCGCAGCAATTTTGATTCCAATTGCGATGAAGAAAAATACCTTTATGGATGCCATCAGGGGCATTAAATATGTCGCTCCTTATGCCGTGCTTGAAATGATTGGTCCATGGATTCTGATAACAAGTGCTGAACAAGAAATTTCCTCTGGACTTGCTGGATTACTCGTTTCAACTGTGCCAATCTTTTCAACAATATTTTCATCCTTGCGTGGAGATCACAGTGTCTGGCAGCCAAAGCGAATCTTTGGTCTAGTTGTTGGCTTTGCAGGAATCATTGCCTTGGTTGGAATTGAATCAATTACCGGAAGCAGTAATCCAAAAGCTATTGCAATGGTGATTCTGGCTTCTATTCTCTATGCCTACGCTGTCCTAATGATCACCGCCAACTTGCCTGGTGTTGATGGAATTGCCATTAACGGTGTGGCAATGGGAATCACCTGTATTTTCTACACACCAATTGCTATTGCAGTATGGCCAAGTAATCCCGTCTCAACTCAAGCAATCTCAGCTCTTGTTGCCTTAGGTGTATTTAGCACCGCTATCGCCTTCATGCTCTTCTTTATTGTTATTGTGGAAATCGGTCCAGCACGCGGTTCATTAACTACCTATGTCAACACAGCAGTTGCTGTGGTTCTTGGAATTCTCATCTTAGATGAGCCAATTACCTTAGGAATTATCGTAGGTCTACCGATGGTTGTCTTAGGTTCTTATCTAGCAAGTCGGAAAGAAAAAGTCTAACGACGCTCTTCAAAACCTAGTTTGTCGAGCATACGTGCATCACGCTGCCATTCTTTAGAAACTTTAATATGTAGGCCAAGAAATATCTTGGCGACAAGTGCGCGCTCAATATCTGCACGTGCCCTGATTCCAATTTCCTTTAATCGTGTTCCCTGATGACCCAGCAGAATTGCGCGCTGTGTGTCGCGCTCAACGTGAATAGTTGCATGAACATCATAAAAGGGGCGAGATCCCTTTTCTTCTCGCTCGCCGAACTCATCAATTGTCACAACAATGGAGTGAGGAAGTTCTTCTCGAACATCCTGCAGCGCAGCTTCTCGGATGAACTCACAAATCAACTGTTCAATTGCTTGATCACTAGTAGTGCCTTCTGGGTAATAAGCAGGACCAGCAGGAAGTGCAGCACCAATGAGTTGGTTCAGTAAATCGATTTGATCGTGAATGGCCGCAGAGACGGGAATGATTTCATCCCAGGTGAAGCCCTGGGCTAACTCCATGATCCCTGTTAAGCGAAGTGCCAGCTTTTCTTTAGAGAGTAAATCTGTCTTTGTGATAACTGCAAACTTCTTAGCTCGCGGATGCTTTGCTATTTCTTGAGCGATGTATACATCCCCAGCACCTGAAGTCTCATCGGCTGGAATACATAGAATCACGACATCAACAGAGTCCATGGATTGATCAACAACAGCGTTGAGGCGATGGCCCAACAATGTTTTTGGTTTGTGGACTCCAGGGGTATCAACTAAAACTGCTTGGAAATTATCTCCATGAACAATGCCGCGAATAGCACTTCGGGTTGTGTTGGGATGATGTGAAGTAATTGCAATCTTGCTACCAACTAGCGCGTTAATGAGAGTTGATTTACCAACGTTAGGGCGGCCAACAATGGCAACAAAGCCCGAACGGAAATCACTCATAGGCTTATTCTCTCATTGATTTGCGCCAATGAACTCCACTGCATCTGCAACTGATGTGATCAGCTCTGCGGCGCGTTCACTAATTAAGCGATGACATCCCTGGCTCATTGAAGAGTTAATTGGTCCTGGAATTGCCATAACGGGACGAAGTAGTTCTGCAGCATCTCGCGCCGTGCGAAGAGATCCACTATGAAATGCTGCTTCAACCACCAACGTTGCCTTGGCTATGGATGCAATTAATCTATTGCGCACCAAAAACCTAGAGGGCACTGCGTTCTCATGTGGCATGAGCTCACTTATCAACGCACCGTTGGCTCGCATCTCATCAAAGAGTTTTTGATTAGATTTTGGATAAGCAACTTCTATCCCCGTTGCCAATACAGCAATAGATCGCCCATTAGCTTGCAACGTTGCACGATGGGCATAAGAATCTATTCCATATGCTCCCCCACTAATAATCGTCCACCCTAAATCTGAAAAGGCTTGCGCAAAATCACTTGCAACATGAGCGCCATATGTTGTGGGTTTGCGAGAGCCAACTATTGCTAGTGCTGGAGTAATAAGTGAACTTGCATCCCCCGAAACAATTAATCCAATAGGCGGATTAATAAGTTGATTAACACCTTGTGGCCAATGTTCATGTTCTGGTGTGAGGAACTCGGCCCCCGCTTTTTCAATCTCAAAAAGAATCTGGCCGACTTCAGCGCTTCGAATGGCAGCGATGATTGCTTTAGTTTTCTCGGCTGGATACTCACCCGAGAGAATAGATTCCAAAGTTTTAAGGGGGCCGAACTGTGAAATCTGCGCCGTCCAGAAGAAATGTCCGGGTTCAATGCATGAAAAGAGAATGGCACGGGCTTCGAAGGGGGTCAAAAATGCAGGAGTTTGTATGTACATAAGGCGCCACGTTAAAACTGGCAGGTGATAAATGCTTTAAGTAAAACTATTGCTTGTGAATAAGTGCAGCTACATTTGAAAAAGATTGGCGGTGTTGTGCACAAGGCCCATGTTCATTCAGGGCCTGTGTGTGAGCGGCAGTGATGTATCCCTTATGTCCAGCAAATCCATAGAGCGGAAACTGCGTATCCATCTGGCGCATGATGCGATCACGTGTGACTTTTGCAACCACAGATGCAGCGCTAATGCTGACTACTACTTGATCACCTTTCCACACCGCTAAGTTAGGAAAACCTAAGCCTTCAATTGCATAGCCATCTGTTAATACATATGCAGGGGTTATATCCAGGCCATTAACTGCTCTGCGCATGCCATCAAGATTTGCTGCATGCACGCCCCGTGCATCAACTTCTTGGGCCGGCACAATCACAACGCTGATGCTGGCTGCTATTGATTGAATCAGTTCAAAGACTTCATCTCTTTTACTTTCGCTAATCTCTTTTGAATCTCGAACAGGTGCAAGCTCTGGTGCAAAAGGATCATTGAGAACAACGGCTGCAATCACTAACGGTCCAGCACATGCTCCGCGTCCAGCTTCATCAACGCCGGCAATAGGTGAGATTCCTGCTTGAATGAGCAGCTGCTCAATAACCTTCATAGAGGACTACTTAAGAACGTTGATTTGTGGAACGTAAGTAATGTGTTTGAAAGGCCAGATGACAGCAACTACTCGGCCTGTAACACGAGAGAGTGGAACAAAACCCTTATTGATATCGTCTTGGTGATATCTGGAGTCCGCACTTGCTCCGCGGTGATCTCCCATAACCCAGACTTTTCCCTTAGGTACGGTGACATCAAAATTCATTTCGCTGGCCTTATTTCCAGCAAAGATGTAAGGCTCTTTAATTGCAGTGCCATTGACTGTTAATAGTCCAGCCTTGTCACAGCAAATAACTCGATCTCCCCCAACGCCAACTACACGCTTGACCAAATACTGCTTAGCTGGATTAGGCAATACACCGACTGCAACTAATCCTGTCTTCAACTTAGAAACATATTTGTTTGTTGAATAATCTGTGATTTCAGGTAACCAGCCTGCGGGATCGCGAAAAACAACCACATCACCACGGGCGATATTGCGCGAAAGGAATGGAACTTTATTAACAGCAACTCGGTCTTTGATCTGCAGTGTGTTTTCCATTGAGCCCGAAGGAATATAGAAAAACTGAACAAGGAAAGTCTTTATAAGCAGGGAGACAACAAGTGCTACTACAACAAGGATTGGGAGCTCCCGAAGGAGGGAACCCTTACGACGCATGGAGCTGATTATTCGGCTTTAGGAGTTTCTTCAACAGCTTCTTCAGCAACTGGAGCTTCAACAACTGCTTCAACTACTGGAGCCTCAACAACTGCCTCAACTACTGGCGCTTCAACAACTTCCTCAACAACAGGAGCTGCTGCAACTACAGCTGCGATTGGTTCTGGTGTTGAAAGAATTCCATCACCGTAACCTTCAACGCCATCGCGCTTTTCGCGAATCTTTGCAGCCTTACCGCGTAGATCGCGTAGGTAGTAAAGCTTGGCGCGACGTACTTCGCCCTTCTTTACTAATTCAATCTTTTCAATAACTGGTGTGTGAACTGGGAATGTGCGCTCTACGCCAACACCGTAAGAAACTTTACGGATTGTGAATGTTTCACGAACGCCATCGCCTTGACGACGGATAACGATTCCTTGGAATACCTGAAGACGGCTCTTGCTACCTTCGATAACACGAACGTGAACCTTGAGCTCATCACCGGCACGAAACTGTGGGATGTCTTTGCGCAGCGATGCTGCATCTACGGCGTCAAGAATGTTCATGGAATTCGTCCTTTTTTATCTTTATCTCTTAAGCACCGGCTTTGGCAGGTGCAGACTGCGTATCTTGCCACAGAAGGGGCCTTGAGCGTAAATCGGGTAAATCTAGGCGGGAATCTCCCGCATGAGCCCAGCATGCAGGTGGGCACCGCCTGCCACCGTTAACTCCATCCCCCGCCATGAATGCGTGGTGACAACTGCCCCAGCTTCAGTGGCAATGAGAGCCCCAGCCGCTAAATCCCACTCCTTTAATCCTGTTTCGATGTAGCCATCCACCATTCCCGTTGCCACACAACACAGATCAGTTGCAGCAGCGCCCATTCGGCGAATGTCTCGAATCTTTGGAATCAATTGATTCACCAAATCTAATTGGTTAATTCGATCTTTGAGTTCATATGCAAAACCAGTTGCTATCAAAGCTCGGTTTAGTTCAATGGGTTCATTGCAGGAAATCGGTTGATTATTGAGGAAAGCACCACCACCACGGGTTGCATGCCATGTGGCATCAATTGTGGGTGCATGCACCACACCTGTCACTGTGCCCTGAGAATCTTTAACGGCAATACTGATGTTCCAACCAGGTAGGCCATAGAAATAGTTAACAGTTCCATCTACTGGATCTATCACCCAGGTGTAACCGGATGTACTCACCCTATCTGCGCCTTCTTCACCAATGATTCCATCATCTGGGCGAGCGGCAAGAATGGCGTTAACGATGAGTTTTTCACTTGCAACATCCATTTGTGTTGCAATATCTATCGCAGTTGATTTAGAAGTTAACTCCCAAGAGGCTGGTCTATCAACAAGTAATCGGCCGGCTTGTTTGGCAATATCCAAAGCCAGCGCTAAGAGTTCATCATCAATACTCACGAGCACATCCTAACCCTGCAATAGGATGTCTCACATGTTCTCGGCATATACAACCCTGTTTCGCACACCCGGAGCGATGAAATTTTCTATTTCAGCCCTCATTGGTCGTATGCCGATATCAATGGATTCTTTAGCTCTCATTTTCATTGTTGTTGCCGTCAGTGATTCCTATGCACTGGCTGGGGCGCTCAGTGCGGTGGCATCCATAGTTATTTCAATTGCTAACCCATTTTGGTCAAGGCTTGCAGATCGCATCGGGCAACGAAAGATGTTGATGCGAGTTGTTCCACTTAAAATCCTTGGCCTCTCACTCTTTATCGCTCTCGTAATGAATGAAGCACCTGTATGGACCTGGTTTGTTTCCATTATTTTGGCTGAGCTTGCCTCAATCAACACTGGCGGCTTAGTACGCCGCCGTTGGTTACATGTCTTAAGTCCAGATAAATCAACTACCGATGAAGATGAAGCAGACAAGCATGTGGTTAACACTGCCTACTCCTATGAAGCTTTGATGGATGAAGTTGTGTTTATTGTTGGTCCAATTACTGCAACGGCATGTGCAACTTCGATTGCACCAGCTGCAGGTTTGATTGCTGGAATGATTTTGATGTCCATTGGTCTACCACTCTTTGCAATGCAACGGGCAACTGAGCCCCCACCATCACCGGTGCGAGTTAAGGATCCTCATCCCCCAGTAATTGGAATTCCAATTGTTCAAGCTATTGCACTTGCCACAACTTTTACCGGTGGTTTCTTTGGCGCTATTTCAATTACCGTTGTGGGCTTTGCCGAAAGCCAAGGGCAGAAATCATATTCAGGCTTGCTGTTGGGCTTATGGGCATCAGGCAGTGCAGTTATGGCAATCATTAATGGATTAATTAAATGGAAAACCTCTTACACCGGCCGCTTCCTTATTTTCTTGAGCTCGCTGACGTTGCTTTCAATTCCATTTGTTTTTGTAGATTCAATTTTGGGACTTGCCGTGGCACTTTTCTTTAATGGCTTTGCAATAGCTCCATTAATCGTAAATGCATATGGCATCGTCCAAGAGGCAGTGCCTAGTGAACAGATCACTGAATCTTTTACATGGGTTGTGGCAGGAATGCCATTAGGTGGTGCAATTTCTAGCGCCCTTGGCGGATGGGTCATCGATACCTACGGGGCGCAAAGCGCTCTCTGGGTGCCTCTGGGATTTATGTGTGCAGCATTATTAGCCACACTGCCCTACTTTCGCGTTTATAAGCGGCTCATCCATTACCCTCTGAACCGTGACTGAGCTTCGATTAAACGGCAAGAGTGAGGACGGTACTCACTTGTCCCTTCACGATAATGATGGCAATGAGTTCACTGTTCGCATTAGCGACACTTTGCGCGCCACAGTTAATCAACCTCGTCTTTCTGCAGTTCCAGAACAAGAAGCCGACACCATTTCTATTAAAGAGATTCAGCGTCGTTTGCGTGCTGGTGAATTAGCTGAAGAGTTAGCTCGCGAAAATAATATTCCTCTTGAAAAGATCGAGCGCTTCTCTGGTCCAATCTTGCAAGAGCGCATCTACATCATTGATCAAGCGCAACAAGTTTCAGTTCGCAAAGAAGGGAGCCGCGACCCAGTTAATTTGTTGGGTGTTGTCGTTTCTCGTCTTGCCCCACGCAATATCGATCTTTCAGATCTTTCCTGGAACACATGGCGACATGAAGATTCGACATGGACAGTTGAACTGCATTATCCAAACACCAGTGGTGTGGGAATTGCGCAATGGAACTTTGACACAACTCGTCGCGTGCTCACATCTATGGATGAGAATGCGCGTTGGATGATGGGCGATGAGCCACCAGCACGTCAGATGCCAACTCCTGGACTTGTTTACTCAGATGCAAATCACCCTTCTTTGCGTGAAGACATCACCCCTATGCCAGAAGTTCCACGCTTGGCAGTTATTCGTGAACTGCCAGATGATGAGGCAGCGCGCGATGGTGTTGTTGCGCGAGCAAAGGTTCCTAGCTGGGATGAAATTATGTTTGGCATCAAACCTACTGAAGATCAGTAATTAACTTAGCGTTGTAGTTAGCAATCCAACTTCAGATTCAATCTCACTATCTCCGCCGTGGTGTCCCACCATCGCAGCTTCCTTTTCAGCGCGCTCTGGATCAAGTAAAACAACACCACTCTGAGCAATAGCAATGACTTCGCCCATACGATCTAATGCATCAGCGCTTACTTCATCACCAAAGAGCTTTGTTGTTATCGCCTCTTCGCGAGTAAGAACTGTTGCTTTTTCTCCCAAATATTCTGCCCATCTACTGGCTAATTCACTTCGTGCACTCACGCTGTCGTTATCTGGTGAGAGATAAAGGTGTCTGGCTCTTGGCTCTCCCCCAATAACGGCCACTCCCTCTAACAAAGGATTATCGTGTCCAATAATTATCTTCTCACTTGCATTGACCATTCCATGATCTGAAGTGAGCCAAATGCGGGTGCCATGTGGCATCTCTTTCATGAGGTTTGAAAACATCTGATCAATCATGGAAAGGGCTGCTAACCACTTCTCACTTCCAACGCCATCACTGTGACCAGCTACATCTAAATCATTGACATAGAGATAGACAAAAGAAGGAGTCTTTTGTAGCGCTGCTTTAGTCTCAGCAATTAAATCTGTAGCAACATTTGCACCTTTATAGTTTGCTCCGCGAAAGACTGCTCGCGTAAAGCCAGAGTTCTCATAACGCTTTGCTGCAACATGTGTGACGTTGATGTTTTCAGCTACTGCGCGCTCAAACAAAGTAGGCACTGGCTGCCAGTTAATGGGATCAACGCGCTCATCCCACTTAAGAGCGTTAAGGATGCGACCACCACTTCGTGGTACTTGCACGGTGTAACCGAGCATTCCGTGCACGCCAGGCAAAGTTCCGGTCATGAGCGTTGCTAATGAGGTTGCGGTAGTTGATGGAAAAGAAGTTTTTATCGTTGAAAACTTAGTTAGTCGGGCCATTGTTGGCATGGCATCTGCGTATTTTTCAATGACATCTGCGCCAAAGCCATCGATAAGAAAGAGAAGTTCTCGACCACTGGGCGAAGGCCCAATAGCTAGAAGGTCTTCGGAAGTGGATAGTCCCAAGGATGTAAAGATCGATGGAGTTATCTGGGACAAATGCACGTTCATATCTTCTCATTACATCGGCTAAGGTTGACCCATGAAGAGTGCAATTAAGTATTCAGCCGAAGTTTCGGCTGCAATTGCAGCGGGTACGCCCATCGTTGCACTCGAATCTACGATTATTAGCCATGGTTTGCCACGCCCATCCAATCTTTTGGTTGCCCAAGAGTGCGAAAGCATTATTCGAGCACGCGGGGCCGTTCCTGCCACAATCGCACTCCTTGATGGCGTTGTTCATATCGGTCTTGAAGCCAATGAATTAGATGCCATAGCCAATCGCGATGATATTTCTAAAGCATCGAGCCGTGATTTAGCAATCATCATTGCCCAGGGCAAGAGCGCTGCAACAACAGTTGCCGCCACAGCTCACATCGCAGCGATTGCTGGAATTAAAGTATTTGCAACTGGTGGTCTTGGCGGTGTTCACAGAGGAGCCAATGAATCATTTGATGAATCAGCAGATTTAACTGCGCTCTCTCAGTTAGATATGACCGTTGTGTGTGCTGGAGTGAAATCAATTCTCGATGTTCATGCCACCTTAGAGCGCCTTGAGACTCTAGCTATTGGCATCGTTGGCTATAAAACCAATCGCTTCCCTGGTTTCTATCTCACCGATTCAGGCTTTGAGATTGAACACCGCGTTGATTCTGCCGAAGAGATCGCCTCAATCATTAAGGCTCGCAGTCAGGTTTCAACTTCAAACCATGCATTGATTGTTACCAACCCAGTTGAAAAGCAGATGGATAAAGTGCGCCATGATGAGATCTTGGCAACTGGTATGGCAAATGCTGCCCGTGATGGAATTGATGGAAAGTATGTAACACCATACTTACTTGAGCATTTCCACACCGCCAGCAAGGGTGAATCACTTGCCATTAATACTGAAATCATTAAATCAAACTGCGCGTTAGCTGCAGATATTGCGATGGCGCTTAAATGAAGAAAATCCTGTGTATCGGTGATTTAGCCCTAGATGTTATTTCGCAGTTAAAAGAGCCGATTAACTATGGCAATGACACTGCCAGCAGAATTTCAAGCCACCCAGGTGGTCAAGCTGCAAATGTTTCAACCTGGATTACTCGCACCCACTCCAAAGCGCAGTTAGTTGCCCGCGTTGGCAATGATCCTGTTGGTTTTGCCCTTATCTCTGATTTAGATAAATACGGTGTGGAACACATGAATTTGATGCACTCAGGACGCCCAACAGGTGTTGTGGTTATCTTGGTCGATGCCAACGGAGAGCGCACGATGTTTCCAGATAACGGAGCAAATGCAGATCTTGAAGTCAGTGATTTGCCACCGCTAGATGATGTGGATGGCGTGTATTTGAGTGGTTATGCATTACTTGATTTTCGCAGCCGTGAGGCAGTCCTTTCAATGATTGAAAAGATAAAAGCTGCCGGAAAGCCAATCTATTTTGACCCAACAACAACTGGGGCGATGAAGATTGTCTCTAGAGAAGAAGTTTTATCATGGGTCAAACTGATGGATGGAATTTTGCTCAACTCCGAAGAAGCGCTCTATCTCGGTGGTGCTAAAGATGTTGAAACGGCAGAAAAGAATTTAACTGCTTACACCCCACTCGTTGTCATCAAATTAGGTTCTCGTGGCGCAATGGCCGTTCATAAAGATGTCGTTGCAAAGGTGTCAGCCGTCACTACCAATGTGGTCGACACAACAGGTGCTGGAGATTCATTTGCCGCTGGATTTATTCCAAAGTGGCTTGAAACAAATGATTTAGAAGCATCCCTATCTGCCGGAACAGCGTTGGCGGCAAAGTGTGTAGCAACTGTTGGGGCGCGCCCTCCCCTAGATTAAGCAACTCTCTTGGCACAATGCTCCAATGGCAACTGCGAAGACTCCCGCGAAAACTGCGGCAAAGGGGAAAAAACCCGTCGGTCCAAAACCTGGTGAATACCCAGGCAAGATCGTTGATATCGATGTTTCTAAGGAAGTTTCTGAATCTTTTCTTGAGTATGCATACTCAGTAATTTATTCACGAGCACTTCCTGATGCACGTGATGGTTTAAAGCCAGTTCACCGCCGCATCTTGCATCAGATGGCAGATATGGGTCTTCGCCCAGAGCGCGGACATGTTAAGAGTGCACGTGTAGTTGGTGAAGTAATGGGTAAATTGCACCCTCACGGTGATGGCGCAATTTATGACGCACTTGTTCGTATGGCGCAATCTTTTTCTATGCGCTTACCTCTTATCGATGGACACGGAAACTTTGGTTCACTCGATGCCGGTCCTGCAGCTATGCGCTATACCGAAGCCCGCCTTGCATCTGCTGCAATGGCAATGGTTGCAGAGGCCGATGAAAACACCGTTGACTTTGGTCCTAACTATGACGGCCAGTTAGCTGAGCCTTTAGTTCTTCCTGCTGCATATCCCAACCTGCTCGTTAACGGCGGTTCTGGAATTGCTGTGGGTATGGCCACCAACATGGCTCCACATAATCTAGGCGAAGTTATCGCTGCAACTAAGTTTTTAATTGAAAACCCATCTGCCACAGTCAAGCAGTTAATGAAATTTGTTCCTGGTCCAGACTTTCCAACAGGCGGTGAACTCGTTGGTCTAGATGGTGTGCGAGAGGCATATGCAACCGGTAAGGGTTCATTTAAAGTGCGCGCCAGCGTTGAGATCGAAAAGGTCTCCACGCGCAAAATGGGAATTGTTATTAAAGAACTTCCTTTCACTATCGGGCCTGAGAAAGTTGTTGAGCGCATTGCAGCCCTTGTTAAGGCTAAAAAGATCGCCGGCATTAGCGACATCATCGATTTAACTGATGGTCAGACTGGCACCAACGTGGTTATTGAGATCAAGAACGGCTTCGAACCAGAAGCAGTTCTAGAACAGCTCTATGCCTTAACCCCTATGGAAGATGCTTTCTCTATCAATGCTGTGGCATTGGTCAAGGGCAAGCCACAGACCCTTGGATTAAAAGAGCTTCTTAAAGTCTTTATTGAACACCGCATTGAAGTTGTTCGTCGTCGCTCTGAGTTCCGCAAAGCTAAAGCTGAAGGACGCTTAACTCTTGTTGATGGACTCTTAAAGGCGATTATCGATATCGATAAGGTCATCAAGATTATCCGCGGCAGCGATGATGCAGCAGCTGCTAAGGAGAAGTTAATGAAGGACTTTAAGTTAAATGATGAACAAACTACCTATATCTTGGATATGCCACTTCGTCGTTTAACGAAAATGAGCAAGCTAGAACTTGAAACTGAGCAAAAAGAACTCAAATCAACTATTGCAGAACTGACAAAGCTGCTAAAAAGTGAAGATGCGATCAAAGCACAGGTTTCAGATGAGTTAACCGCAGTTGGTAAGTCATTTGCAACCGCCAGAAAAACTCGAATTGGCGCTGCCTAAGCTCTAAGCGTTAAACTACGGCGTGATTTCAACCCAAGCGCTAGAACTTCGAGCAGGTGCTCGCCTGCTCGTTAAGGGCGTAACTGTGCGCATCAATAGCGGTGACCGCATTGGTTTTGTGGGTAGAAACGGTGCAGGTAAATCAACTCTGGCAAAAGTATTAGCAGGTGAAACTATGCCTGCGGGCGGTGCAGTAAATCGCACAGGAAAAATCGGTTACCTGCCACAAGATCCTCGCACTGGTGATGAACCTGGCACAGTAATCGAACGTATTCTCTCTGCCCGTGATCTAGATCAGATTTCACATCGCATGCGCGCTGTGGAAGAAGAGATGGCAACTGCCCAAGGTGAAGCCCTTGAAAAAGCAATGGATCGCTACACCCGCGTTGAACATGAGTTCAGCGCCGCCGGTGGTTATGCCGCAACTGCTGAAGCAGAAGCGATTGCAACATCTTTAGGTGTAACAGAGGCAGTCTTTGGACATGAGCTATCCACACTCTCTGGTGGCCAACGCCGCCGAATTGAGTTAGCTCGCATCCTCTTTAGCGGGGCCGAAACATTATTACTCGATGAGCCAACAAACCACTTAGATGCTGACTCCATCATCTGGCTGCGTGATTTTTTAGCTAAATACTCAGGTGGCCTTGTCATTATTTCCCACGATGTTAACTTGATTGAAACCGTTGTTAACAAGGTTTTCTATCTCGATGCCAACCGCAATGTTATCGATGTCTATAACTTGGGTTGGAAGGCATACCTTCTCCAGCGCGAACAAGATGAGCACCGCCGCAAGAAAGAGCGCGCTAACGCTGAAAAACGTGCAGAGATTTTGCAGAAGCAGGGCGAGAAGATGCGCGCAAAGGCATCGAAGGCAACAGCTGCCCAGGGCATGTTACGTAGAGCTGAAAAGCTTCGCAGTGGTTTAGAGGATGTTCGAGTCAATGACAAAGTTGCACGACTTCGCTTCCCAACCCCAGCCCCATGCGGCAAAACTCCCTTGTCTGGTGAAGAGCTTTCAAAGTCTTATGGTTCACTTGAAATCTTTACCGATGTTTCATGTGTGATTGATAAAGGCTCTCGCGTTGTAATCCTTGGACTTAACGGTGCTGGCAAGACAACTCTGCTTAGAATTCTGGCCGGTGAAATTGAATCTGATACCGGAAAAGTTGAACAAGGCCATGGCTTAAAAATTGGTTACTACGCCCAGGAACATGAATCACTTGATTTCGAGCGCACAGTTCTTGAGAACATGATGTCTGCAACCCCTGATCTGCGTGAACCAGAAGCACGCAACACACTCGGTTCATTCCTTTTCATCGGCGATGATGTTCACAAACCCGTCAAGGTTCTCTCCGGTGGTGAGCGAACACGTCTTGCTCTAGCCGTTCTAGTGGTCTCTGCAGCAAACGTTTTGCTCCTAGATGAGCCAACAAATAACTTAGATCCAGCATCTCGCGCTGAAATCCTAGGAGCACTTGCTGAGTATCAAGGCTCAGTCATCATGGTTTCTCACGATGAAGGCGCTGTGCGATCACTTAAGCCAGAGCGCGTTATCTTGTTGCCAGATGGCGATGAAGATCTGTGGAAAGAAGAGTACTTCGATTTGGTGAGTATCGATTAGTATTTTTGCATGAAAATTAGATCCATCGCGCTTTCAAGCATTGCCATTCTCTTGCTATCTCTTTCGATACAACCCTCAAATGCAGTCAAAGTTCCGAAACCAATCAAAAGTTTTCAAGATGCGGTTAAGAGACCTAAAGATGTTTCTTACTGGGCATGGAAGAAAAGTAGCGCTTTGGTGCTATCAAGTACGGAAAAGAGTGGCGAACTAGAAGTACTCGTTGGACCAAACACCAAGCTCACAAATCCAAATCCTAAATTAGCCTTAGATGCCGTTAAGCGTCTCTATCCAACTTTCCAGCATCCACAGAAGACAACTGCAATTTATTACACTTACAAAGATATTGACTGGGCACAAAAGAATTTTTCGCAACTCTTTTCAAGGTCTTCTGGAGAAGACGCAAAAAATAGTTGTCAGAAAGTTACTGAATGTTGGGGTGCTAGTGGAACAATTGATGATGCTGGAAACGGACTAATTCTCTCAGCAGTAATGAATGGCACTTCTGACCCTAATCACACTTATGGCACCCTTGAAGCGCATGAATACATGCACGTACTTCAAATTAGGAGTTTCTTTGAAACGCCTCAACAAGGTCAGGCAATGACTGGTATCAAAGCGTTTACGCCTTGGTGGTTCGCCGAAGGTGGTGCTACTTTCTCACAAAATGCGGCAATCTACGCCAAGTCATTTTCAAAGTATTCTAAAGAAAGACAAATTGGGTCGGCTTTTTTCTTCAACAATAAAGAGAAGAGATATACAGAAAAGTGGCTACAGAATTTTATAAAGCCAGCTGACAAAAAGGTATGGTCAGACCCAGATACTGCTTTTCATACTTACGATATTGGGGCCCTTATTTGCGAGATATTTACAGCAATTAAAGGTCCGGCAATCAATATCCAAATTTATGAGGACATCGCCGATGGAATGACGTACGAACAGTCTTTTGAGAAAAACTTTGAAATTTCTTGGGATTCTGCCGTGCCATTAATCGCCAAGTCAATTTCGCAGCTAGTGAAAAAGTAAGCCTAAAAACTTAGGCGTCGATATGCTCACGATCAATCTCAGCGTTAGCAATGAATTCCTTGCGTGGGGCAACATCACTACCCATCAATAGTTCAAACATCGCCTCGGCTGCTGTGGCATCAGAGACTGTGATGCGGCGAAGTGTGCGGGCATCTGGATCCATAGTTGTTTCACGCAGCTGATCTGCATCCATTTCGCCCAGACCTTTATAGCGCTGAATAGGCTCTTTCCAACGCTTGCCGGTCTTCTTTAAATCTGCAGTGATTTTCTTCATCTCATCATCGCTATAGGTGTAGATGTATTCACCCTTCTTTCCTCCCCCGCCCATTACTTCAATGCGGTG
>JBEATO010000068.1:0-34132 GCA_041161945.1 Actinomycetota bacterium | reverse complement strand
ATGGAAGTTTCTAGCCACGCAATTACTTTAGAGCGAATTCGTGGCAGCCACTTTGCTGTCGTTGGCTTCACAAATCTTTCCCAAGACCACTTAGATTTCCATAAAGATATGGAAGATTACTTTGCGGCAAAGGCAAAGCTATTTACTTTTGAGTATGCCGATTTGGCAGTGATTAATCTTGATGATCCTTATGGAAAGCGTCTGGCTGCACAAACAGAGCTCCCAGTTGTCACTTTGTCTAGATTAGATACAACTGCAACTTGGCACTATGCATCGATCGCATCAGATTATGTTGGTGCTTCGGTCTCTATTCGCGGAAGTGGCGGAATCCTTATTGAAGGAAAAACCGCTTTGCATGGCGGCTTTAACTATGACAATCTCTTAATGGCAGTTGCCATTGCAGTTGAAAGTGGAATTGATCCCATTGATATCGCTGCAATCTTGCCAACACTCACTGGAGCTGCTGGGCGCTTAGAGGCTGTGCGACTTGGACAAAACTTCTCAGCCCTTGTTGATTATGCGCACTCACCAGATGCAGTGAAACGAGTATTGGAAGCAGCGGCAGAGATAACTGATGGAAAAGTAATCGCCGTACTTGGTTGTGGGGGAGATAGGGATAAAACTAAGCGCTCTTTGATGGGTCAAGCACTTCATAAAGGCGCAGATATAGCTATCTACACCAGTGATAATCCCCGTTCTGAGAAGCCTGAAGAGATTCTGGTTCAGATGGTTTTAGATATTGATGTGCTCCCACCTAGTGAAGTAATTGTTGATAGAGCACAGGCCATTCGCACAGCGGTCAATCTGGCAAAGGCTGGCGATGTTGTGATGGTTTTAGGTAAGGGTCATGAAAAGGGTCAGGAAATTAATGGACAGATTCATGAATTCGATGATCGCATTGAGTTAGCTAAAGCGATTGAAGATAAGAAATGATCACTTTAACCGCTGGAGAAATAGCGCTTTTAGTTGGCGGGGAAGTCTTTTGCGATAAGGATTTACTTGTTTCAAAAGCGCCGGTCTTTGATTCTCGCCTAGCAACACCGGGTTGTTTCTTTCTAGCCCTCAAAGGTGAAAACGCTGATGGCCATGAGTTTGCAGCTGATGCGTATCGAAATGGTTCAATGTTTTCTCTTACATCCCAGCGCATAGATGGCCCATGCATCGTTGTCAAAGATGTACTTGAGGCCTTATCTATCCTGGCTGCATTTGTTCGAAAGCGCTTAGACAAACTTATTGTTATTGGTATTACAGGATCACAAGGAAAGACAAGTACTAAAGATCTCTTAACTCATATGTTGGGCGCTGTTGGTCCAACTGTTGCACCGGCAGGTTCATTTAATAATGATTTAGGTCTGCCTATTACTTTGCTTGAGTGTGATGATCGCACCCGCTTTTGTATTCTTGAAATGGGTGCACGGCACATGGGCGACATTGCTCGGTTGTGTGAGATTGCAAAGCCAAACATAGGAGTTGTTCTAACAGTTGGGACTGCCCATATTGGTGAGTTTGGCTCTCGTGAGATTATCGCCAAAACTAAGGGCGAACTCATTGAGTCTCTAGGCAAAGATGGAGTTGCGATCCTAGGAACATATGATGAGTTCACGCCCAAGATGGCTTCATTGCATCAAGGTGAAGTAATTCTCTTTGGTGAGAGCGCAGACATTCAAGTAAGAGCTGCAGATATAGAGATGCGAGAGGGACGACCACACTTTGATTTAGTAACACCTGCAGGGCGAGATGCCGTTGGAATGCGCGCGGTAGGTGCACATCAAGTATCTAACGCGCTTGCAGTTGCAGCAGTTGGCACTGCACTCTCTCTTCCGCTGGAATTAATCGCTAGTTCACTTTCAACTGCTGAAATATCGAGTAAGTGGCGCATGGAACTGCACGAAAGCGCTGATTTACTGATCATTAATGATGCCTATAACGCTAATCCAGAATCGATGAGTGCAGCTATGCGCGCACTAGTTCTCTTTGCTCAAGAACGTGGCGGCTCGGCATGGGCATTTGTTGGAAAGATGAATGAACTTGGCCAGACACAGGCACCACAGAGCGCTGCAATAGGCGCACTTGCGGTTGAATTAGGAATTGATCATTTAGTTGAAATCAACGCTCCTGAATACGGAGAACCAGTTGGCGCAATGGTGATTCACCAACGCCCAACGATTGAGTCAGCGATTGATTTAGTGGAGTACTTCGCACCTGGTGATGTTGTTCTTGTAAAAGCATCTAGGTCACAAGGTTTTGAGGTTCTTGCAGAATCACTAGAACGTGCCTGGAAAGAAAAGAGTGGAGTGGATTCATGAGACAGATCCTTATCGCAGGAGCTTTTGCTCTGGCCTTTGCCCTCTTTGGAACAAAGGTATTAATTCGAATCCTTGCCGCTCGTGGTTATGGTCAAATCATTCGAGATGACGGTCCATCAACACATAAAACAAAGCATGGCACGCCAACTATGGGTGGCATCATCTTTATTCTCGCTGCAATTTTCGGTTATCTCATGGCCCACCTTATTTCAGGCACTCCAATGACGGCTTCAGCACTATTAGTAATTGGTTTAGTCGTTGGATTAGGTTTTGTTGGGTTCCTCGATGATTGGCTCAAAGTTTCGCGTCAAAACTCTCGCGGACTTAAGGGGCGCTACAAACTTCTAGCACAAGCAGCGTTAGCTGGCGTCTTTGGGTATGCGGGTCTGCAGTTTGCCGACCAGAATCAACTCACTCCTATTTCCCAATACCTCTCAACGGTTAAAGAAACCACTATCTACCTTGGCACAGGTTTAGTTATTGCTTTTGTAATCCTGATGGTGATGTCGGCAAGTAATGGAGTGAATTTAACCGATGGTCTAGATGGATTAGCAACAGGTGCAACCATCATGACTTTCCTGGCTTTTGTATTAATCGGTGTGTGGGAGTTTGGCCAAAGTTGCTCAGTAAGTGGGATAACAACAGCTAACTGTTACCAAGTTCGAGACCCACTTGACCTAGCTGTTCTTGCCGCAGCATTTGCTGGAGGTTGCACAGGTTTTCTTTGGTGGAATACCGCCCCAGCCAAAATCATTATGGGCGACACAGGTTCATTGGCCCTAGGAGCTGCTATTGCTGGCTTTGCAACAACGCTTCGAGTTGAACTGCTCTTGATTCCACTGGGCGGATTATTTGTAATTGTCACCATGTCAGTGGTTATCCAAACTCTGTATTTCAAGCTCAGTGGTGGAAAAAGAGTCTTTCGAATGGCGCCACTTCATCATCACTTTGAGTTAAAAGGATGGGCTGAGATAACTGTTGTTATTCGTTTCTGGATTATTGCTGGACTCTGCGTTGCAGGTGGTCTGGGTCTGTTTTATGCACAGTGGGTAGCTAAGTAAAATCCATGCCACTCTCTTTTGATGGCCAGAGAATTCTTATTCTTGGCGCAGGTGTCACGGGAAATGCTGTTGCCCGTTCCCTTACAAAAAGAGGGGCAGTTGTCAGCATGGCTGATGAAAACCCAGCCGCTCAATCAGAACACAGAGTTATTGGCGCAAAAGATGTAGTGATCAAAGATTTTGATTCAGTAGTTGTTTCACCAGGCTGGCGCCAAGATCATCCACTTGTTGTTGCGGCAAAGGCATCTGGTTTGTCGCTTCTTAATGAAGTTGATTTGGCGTGGCAGATAAAGAGTGAGATTGCACCGGGGCAAAAGTGGCTGGCACTGACTGGCACTAATGGCAAGACGACGACAGTTGAGATGGTCGCAGCGATGTTAAAGCGGGGTGGCTTAAAGGCAACTGCATGTGGCAACGTTGGTGAGACTGTTATTGAGGTTGTCGATCGCGCTGATGCATTTGAAGTACTAGTTCTTGAGCTTTCCTCTTTTCAACTGCACTGGTCAAAGCAGGCGCAATTTGTGGCAAGTGCAATCCTTAACATTGCCGATGATCATATTGATTGGCATGGAAGTTTTGATGAGTATGCAAAGGCCAAACTAACGATTCTGGATCGTGCAACAACAGCGGTGTTAAATGCTGATGAAGGTGAAATAGTAAAGCGCACCAGCCATTGGCAGGGCAGAAAAGTCTTTTATAGTTTAGATACTCCAGCACCAGGTGAGATTGGCTTAGTAGAAGAGCTCTTAGTAGATCGCGCTTTTGTGCAAGATCCTCAAGAAGCTTCTATGTTTGCCGAGTTGGTGGAGGTAAAGCCAACGATTCCGCACAATGTTTCAAATACATTGGCCGCTGCAGCACTGGCGCGAACCGTTGGTGTTTCTCACGAGGATATTCGCAGTGCTATCAAGGAGTTCAGGCCAGGGCGTCACCGCATTGAAACGGTGCACTCTGCTGATTCCATTAACTGGGTTGATGATTCCAAGGCAACTAACCCACACGCAGCAACGGCCTCACTTCTCTCACATGAATCAGTCGTGTGGATTGCTGGGGGATTAGCTAAAGGTGCAACGATGGAAGAGTTAGTAGAGCGCACCGCCAAGCGAATTAAGGCTGCAATCCTGATTGGAACCGACAGAGGATTAATTGAAGCTGCACTCATTAAGCATTGCCCACAAGTCCCACGTGTTCTTATCGATGGTGATTCATCCGAGGAGTTAATGGAGAAAGTTGTAATGGCTGCCAAAGGCTTTGCCAAAGCTGGCGATACTGTTCTTTTGGCTCCGGCATGTGCATCTATGGATCAATTCATCTCATATGCCGATCGCGGCGATCGCTTTGCAGCTGCAGTCAAGAAGGTCGTGAATAAATGAGCGCACAGAAGCGAAGCACTCTATTCACCCGACCAATCAATCTTTACTACATGCTTGTTGGAAGTACCTTTGCATTGAGCATTTTTGGTCTGATTATGGTTTTTTCCGCCTCATCTATTTATTCTCTTGAAAATAAGGGCGCTACCTGGGCAATCCTCTTTCGCCAGTTAACATTCTTGGTACTGGCACTTCCTATGGCATGGGCACTCTCGCGCTTTTCACTCGCTCAATGGAAATTCTTTGCTCGCTTTGGTGTTCTAGCTTCAGTGGGATTACTGGCAGTTGTTCAACTGCCTGGAGTTGGTAAGAGCGTGAATGGTAATAACAACTGGATTTCACTTGGCTTTGTTGATGTTCAACCCAGTGAAATCGCTAAGTTCTTGATGATCTTGTGGGCTGGCTCGATTTTGGCTAAACGTGAGAACGCCGGAGATATCCAGGCCAATGTTCTTAAATTGATTGCACCAGCATTCTTACTCTGCATCTTCTTGGTTCTACTAGGAAGAGATTTAGGAACAGCATCAGTGTTTGCTTTCGTATTGGCTGGAATGCTCTGGATTTCTGGAGTGCACCTCAAGTTGTTTGCAGCGATTTCAGCTGTTGGCTTTTTAGGAATTGCGGCATTGATTATCTCTGCGCCATATCGCGTTGCTCGCTTTTCAGTTTTTCTTAATCCATTTGCTGAAGATCAATACAAATCAGTGGGTTGGCAGCCTGCTCATAGCCTTTTGGGGCTAGCCAGTGGTGGTTTATTTGGTGTTGGGCTTGGTGCTAGTCGCCAAAAGTGGGGAAATCTACCTGAAGCGCACACCGACTTTATCTTTTCAGTTATAGGCGAAGAGCTCGGTCTTTTCGGAACCATTGCAACTTTGCTCATGCTTTCCACACTTTTGTTTTCAATATTTAGAATCGCTCTTCGCACGCAAGATCCCATGGTGCGCTATGTCTGTTCAGGCATTGGTTGCTGGATAGGTATTCAAACCGTGCTCAATATCGGCTCTGCAGTCAGCGTTCTTCCAGTGGTGGGTGTAACTTTGCCACTACTTTCCTATGGAGGTTCAGCCTTGATTGCTACTTATATGGGAATCGCATTTGTTATCGGTGCTGCCCGTAGAGATCCAGCAATTTATAAAGAGTTAGAAAAAACAGGAATTCCGAAATGGCTTCGATAGTTCTTGCTGGCGGTGGCACCGCCGGCCACATTGAACCGGCATTGGCTGTTGCAAGAGTATGGAAGGGCCAGAACCCTCACGATGAGATTACGTTTTTAGGAACAGCGAAAGGTTTAGAAAATACATTAATTCCTGCTGCTGGTTTTAGTGTGAGTAATATTCCCAAGGTAAGAATCTCAAGAACACCATCACTTACATGGGCCAGAATTCCTTTTGAATTAGTTGCTTCGGTAAAGGCCTGCCGGACAATATTGAAAGGCTCTGATTTACTCATTGGCTTTGGTGGCTATGTCAGCGCACCTGCATATATCGCAGCTCGCTTTCTTGGCCTTCCAACGATTATTCATGAAGCAAATGCAAAGCCTGGTTGGGCCAATCGACTGGGCGCTCTTTTCACGCCTTATTTAGCCGTTGCACATGGAGTTAATGCGGGGGCTTTTAGAGGTGCCTTGATTACAGGTTTGCCACTTCGAAGTGATGTGGCAGATGGACTTAAGGCGGCTGGCGCGGATTGGAAGAGTGCTCGAGCACAAGCCAAGAATCGTTTGGGCTTTGATTCATCACAGCCATTGGTATTTGTCATGGGTGGTTCACAAGGCTCTGTTGCTATTAATAAAGTAATTGAGCAGTCGGTGCCTGTGTTTAGCAAAAAAGGTATTGCGATAATGCATTCAGTGGGCCGCGCTAATACTTTGCCAGCTGCTACTGATCTCTATCGTCCAGTGGCATATGTGGAGCAGATGGCAGATGCCTATTTAGCTGCTGATCTGATCATTGCCCGCAGCGGAGCGGTTACGTGTGCTGAATTTAGAGCTCTTGGACGTTACGCTCTTTTTGTGCCACTACCCATTGGAAATGGAGAACAGTTCCATAATGCACAGGGATTAGTTGCAGATGGACGGGCAGAGGTAATTGATCAAAAGCAATTTACTCTTTCATATGTAGAGACTCATATAGATGCACTTCTTAAATCCAGTAGCTCTGCGCCATTGGAAGGTTCAACCCTGGATGCAGATGCTGCCTTAAAAATCGCTGCTCTTGGAAAACATGCCTTGGAGTCGCAATGAATAAGCCCACACTCAAATCTCTTGTTGGTAAGCGCGTTCACTTCATAGGTATTGGTGGCGCAGGAATGAGCGGTTTAGCGCGCATCTCACTTTCACATGGAATTACAGTTAGTGGTTCAGATGCTAAGGACTCATCAGTAGTTAAAGCGCTGCAAGCCCTTGGTGCAACGATTGCAACAACCCATGCTGCCAGCAATGTTGATGGAGCAGATTTAGTTGTTTATTCAACTGCTATCTCACCTTCAAACGCAGAGCTCATGCGGGCGCAAGAGTTAGGGCTCAGCACTCTCATACGAGCTGCAGCACTCTCAATTTTGATGTCAGAATCAAAAAGTATTGCCGTGGCTGGTACACACGGTAAGACAACAACTTCTTCGATGATGGCAGTTGCATTGCAAGCCTGCGGGGCAGATCCATCCTTTGCAATTGGCGGCACAATTACTGCCTCTGGTTCTAATGCTCATCGCGGCACCGGCGAGATATTTGTAGCAGAGGCCGATGAATCCGATGGTTCATTTATTGAATATCATCCATATGCAGCGATAGTGACAAATGTTGAACACGATCACGTTGATTTCTTTGCAACTCCAGAGGATGTGGCCCAAGCCTTTAAAGATTTTGCAGCAACTATTAATAAAGATGGCTTCCTTACTTATTGCGCAGATGATCAGGGTGCTAAAGCTTTAGCCTCAAGCGTGAAAACGTGTGCGTTGATCTCTTATGGAATAGATGAGAGATGCGATTTAAGATTAGATTCCATTGAGTTAGAGGCTATGGGCTCACGAGCACGCGCTATTTGGCGGGGCAAAGTAGTTGGTTTCATTGAGCTTCAGGTGCCCGGGCATCACAATTTACTTAACGCAGCAGCGGTTTTAGCCACTGGGTTAAACCTTGGCTTTCCTGCCCCTGAATTGTTAACAGGTTTATCGGTCTTTAGAGGCACTGGGCGTCGCTTTGAACTTAAAGGCACAGTGCATGGAGTGAGAGTCATTGATGACTATGGACATCACCCAACAGAGATTGATGTGACGTTAAAAGCAGCACGTCGCTTTGCAGGAGATGGCCGATTAATTGTTATTTTCCAACCGCACCGCTATTCACGAACAAAAGCATTTTCGGCCCAGTTTGCTAAGGCCCTTGATATGGCAGATCGCGCAATAGTTCTTGAGGTTTATGCCGCTAGTGAGAAACCAATTGCAGGTGTCACATCACGCCTGATCACCGATGCTATGAGCCATGGCGAATACATTCCTAATTTCATTGAGGTAACTGACTCAGTCATTGACTCTGCCCAGCCGCAAGATGTGATCATTACTCTTGGAGCCGGCGATGTCAGCTCTCTTGCACCCATCATTGTTGATGGATTAAGCCGTCGCTTCGGATAAATGAAAAACAAACGTCTCTTAGCACTTGTTACTGCCATCATTGTGGGCCTTGCCTCATACGCTCTTGGTTGGTCAACTCTCTTTACAGTCAGCTCAGTTGAAATCAAAGGCACGGATCAGTTCTTGCCACAAAGTGTGAAGGTGGGAGAGAAGCTTGCGCGCGTAGAGCCTCGAGCAGTTGCTGCGACCTATGAAAACTTTGCTTTTGTGCAAGATGCACAAGTGAGCAGAAATTGGATTTCAGGCAAAGTGACGATTTCAATTACAACGAGAACACCTGTTGCTATCTTTAATAATCAAGCGATAGATGATTCAGGAAAAGCTTTTGTGGTCAAGGGCAATCTGCCCGCGGCGTTGCCTCAGATTCAAGCCAGCAATGTTGAAATCGCGGTCACAGCAGTGGAGTTCATGACCTCGCTGCCAGATGAGATTCGTTCGGGTCTAAAGATCCTTAAGGTCCGAAGCACTGGGGCTTATGTCATGGACGTTGATGTTGAGGGTCGAAAGGTCGAAGTTCGATGGGGATTTGCAACAGATAATGAGTTAAAAGCAAAGGTTTATAAGGCTTTATTGGCACAACCAGAAAATGCAAAGTTAAAGAGGATGGATCTCTCTGCACCACATGCACCAATCGTTAAATAAAGTTTTATTGCGACACAATAAATAAATCATGTCGGTGTTTGATTAAGAGCCTTGCGCACTTTACGTTCGCCTTATAGAAAACGTTGAATTATAAGGCTCAAGTAGAGGTTTATGGTTCTCAAGGAGGATACAAGTGGCTTCACCGCAGAATTATTTAGCAGTCATCAAAGTTGTTGGCATTGGTGGCGGTGGAGTAAATGCAATCAATCGCATGATTGATGTTGGACTCAAAGGTGTTGAGTTCATTGCAATTAATACAGATGCACAACATTTATTAATGAGTGATGCAGATGTGAAATTAGATATTGGTAGAAAAACAACTCGCGGTCTTGGTGCAGGTATGGATCCAGAAAAGGGACGCGAAGCTGCCCTTGATCACGCAGATGACATTGAAGAAATCTTACGCGGTGCAGATATGGTTTTTGTTACTGCAGGTGAAGGTGGCGGAACTGGAACAGGTGCGGCTCCGATTGTTGCAAAGATTGCAAAAGACATCGGCGCATTAACTATTGGTGTTGTTACGCGTCCATTTTCTTTTGAAGCAAAACTTCGTTCTGCTCAAGCAGATGTTGGAATTGAAGCGCTAAGAGCAGAAGTTGACACTCTCATTGTTATTCCAAATGATCGCCTTCTTGCTATTTCAGATCGCACTATTACTTTGGCAGATGCTTTTAAGAGTGCAGACCAAGTTCTACTCTCCGGTGTTCAGGGAATTACCGAAATCATTACTCAACCAGGTCTGATCAATTTGGACTTTGCTGATGTGAAGGCAGTGATGTCAGGAGCAGGTTCAGCGTTAATGGGAATCGGTTCTGCGCGAGGAGAAAATCGCGCACTACGTGCTGCTGAGTTAGCTATCTCATCACCATTGCTCGAAGCATCTATCGATGGCGCAATGGGTGTCTTGCTCTCAGTCTCTGGCGGATCAGATCTTGGTTTGTTTGAAGTTAATGAGGCGTGCGAGCTTGTTCAATCTGCTGTGCACCCAAATGCCAAGTTCATCTTTGGAACAACTATTGATGATGCACTAGGTGATGAAGTTCGTATCACTGTGGTTGCAGCTGGCTTTGAAGGCGGAGAGCCTCGCAAGGTTGTTACACCAGTAATTGATGCGGCCACTTTGGGCGGAGTTGCTAATCCAATTCCAAGCAACGACCCAATCTCAGTTGCTCTGGATTTAGATTCTGATTCCACTCCACGTCGCCGAGTTACTTTTGAAGAGCTCGTAGCCGAGGATGAGATCGACGTTCCAGACTTTATGAAGTAAGGGCAATTGCCTAGCGTTTTTACAACTAGGCGCAATGGCGCAAGCCTTGCGCCCTATGAGTCATTGAACTTGGCTCAGCACGTTGGTGATGATGCTCAAACTGTTGCGCGCAATCGTGAACTCTTAAGAAAAATAACTGGGCCTGTTCAGTTTATGAATCAGGTGCATGGTGATGATGTAGTTGAAGTAAAGACACTCATTGATGATCCAACGTGTGATGCACTCATTACTACCGTTCCAGGAATTGCCCTAGCGGTGATGGTGGCAGATTGCATTCCACTTTTGCTCTCATCAAGCGGCGTTGTTGGGGCAGTTCATGTTGGTAGGCGCGGTTTGATGAACTCAGTTGCGATTAAAGCTGTTGAGGCAATGCGGGCATTAGGTGCGGGTCAGATTCATGCCCAGCTCGGTGCATCTATTTGTGGGCGGTGTTATGAAGTTCCACAGGAGTTAGCCGATGAGGTGTGTGCCAAGCATCCTGCTGCATCATCTTTAACTAATAACTTAACGCCAGCACTAGATTTACCTAGAGCTTTGATAGCTGATTTGGTTGCCATCGGTGTTACATATGAAGCATCACCAATATGCACTCTGGAAAATAATGAGTATTTCTCATATCGACGCCATAACATTACGGGTAGGAATGCAGGTGTGGTGTGGCTATAGATCGTAGAAGTGAAATCACCTCGAATTTGCAAGCGGTGCGCGATGAGATATCAAAGGCTGTAATGGGTGCTGGTAGATCACTGGATGAGATAACACTGATTGCTGTGACTAAGACTTTTCCAGCTAGTGATGTTGAGATCCTGCGCGATCTTGGAGTCACTGACTTTGGTGAAAATAGAGATGCAGATGCCGCGCCAAAGGCTGCTGACGTGGCTGGAACTTGGCATTTTCAGGGACAGATTCAGAGCAATAAGTTGAAATCAATTACTTCATGGGCACATGTCATTCATTCACTCGATGAAATTCGACATTTCGAAATGATTGAGAAAAGCGCCCCACATCCTTTGGAGATTTTCTGTCAGGTTTCACTCGATGGTTCAGAGGGCCGTGGGGGAGTCAGTGAGCAAAAGCTCTATGAATTGGCGCAAGCCATTGAAAAATCTGCGACCCATACTCTTCAAGGGCTCATGGCAGTTGCCCCACTAGGTATGGATCCATCCGATGCATTTTCTAAATTATCAGGGATACATAAGGCTTTTATGGCTGATTTTCCGAAGGCCAATAAATTATCGGCCGGCATGAGTGGGGACTATAAAGAGGCGATTGCCCATGGTGCGACACATATACGGATAGGCAGTTCAATCCTGGGTTCGCGCTAGGCCTACAGGTACCGTTTACCTATGGCTAATGCACTCAAGCGCGTCGCGAACTACTTAGGTTTGATGGACGACCCAGAATTCGATACACCTCTTGCATCTTCAACTCCTGCAGTGACGACATCAAGTGAAGTGCGCATAAAGCCGCGCTTGCCTCGTCCAGTCTCTTCAGTAGTTACATCTTCAGCAGATGCAGCACCGCAATTAGATTTGCCCGTTCTAGATCGCATCGTCACATTGCACCCACGTTTTTATAACGAGGCCCGCACCATTGGTGAGCACTTTCGTTTAGGTAATCCAGTCATCATTAATTTGACTGACATGGATGAGTCAGAGCACAAGCGCTTAGTTGACTTTGCAAGTGGACTTGCATTTGGTTTGCACGGAACAATTGAGCGAGTGACAAAGAAAGTATTCCTTTTGTCTCCAGCTAATGTCTCAATCAATGTTGAAGATAAGTCAGCTGCAGCACAAGCAAGTTTCTTTAACCAAAGCTGATCTAAGTGAACATCGGAGCGTTACTCGCTAACGTCCTGCAGTTATTTCTTTTTGCATTACTTGCACGTTTAATCCTTGATTACGTTCGCATGTTTGCACGTAACTGGCGACCAAAAGGTATTGGTCTCATGCTCGTTGAACTCGTCTATGGCATCACAGATAAACCAATGGCATTTGTTGGGCGCTTTATCCCACCACTTCGCCTGGGCGCAGTGAGCCTGGATTTGAGTTTCATTGTTCTCTTTTTTGGAGTTCAATTACTGATGGGGCTAGTTAGCTCGCTTTAGTAAGTTTGATAGCAATTCCAAGTTCATTATCTTCAATTGCTATAGAAGAGTCTTGAACCATAGATAGTGCTAATACTTCATCCTTAATATGCGCGTCATCGCTGGCAATTGCTGCAGCAATTTGGGCGGAGGCATTCCATTTCACATCGATGCGATCTGAGATTTCAAAGCCATCACTCTTTCTGCGCTCTTGAATAAAGCGAATTACTTCACGCACATGCCCAGCAGCAATTAGGGCTGGGGTGAGCTCTAGATCAAGTGCCACGCTTTCACCTTCGTGGGAGGCCACCATCCAGCCACTCTTTGGTACTTCCGTGATTACTAAGTCATCTAGTGCTATTTCCCAACTTCCTAGCTGAGTAGTTCCAGAGGCACGCAGTGTTTTCACAAGAGTAGTTGCATCAGTTGCCGCGATTGCCTTAGCAATCTCTTGAACGGCTCCACCAAACTTTGCGCCCAGTGATTTGAAGTTAGCTTTAACGGAGATATCTACTAAATCTCCATCAGCGTTAGCGATATCTTGCAAATCAATCACATTGAGCTCATCTGCAATCTGCTCACGCATCTGTTCTGGCAAAGCGGCCCAACCACTTGCTGCAATGAGTGCACGGCCTAATGGTTGACGAATCTTGATGCCAGATTCAGCGCGTGATGCACGGCCAAGTTCAACGATGCGTCGTGTGAGTGCAACTTGCCCTCCAAGTTCGCGATCAATTACTGCTGCATTTGCGACAGGGAAATCAGAGAGATGCACGGAGGCAACGGCGGAAGAATCTGCTGGAATTACCAACTCTTGCCAGACTTGTTCTGTAATAAATGGAACCATAGGAGAGAGAAGTTGAGTCAGAGTAACTAAGCACTCATGAAGTGTGGAGAGGGCGCTGACATCGCCATCCCAGAACCTGCGTCGTGATCGGCGCACATACCAGTTTGAAAGATCATCGATGAATCTAGCTAACGCACGGCCTGCAACCTGTGAATCAAAATCAGTAAGAGCGGCGTCGACTTCTTCAATCAACAGATTGAGCTCAGAGATAATCCAGCGATCCATGAGTGGTCGATCCGCAATCTTTGTGCGCTGACTCAAATCAAAGGCAGATGCATTGGCATAGAGAGCATGGAAAGAAACAGTGTTCCAATAGGTTAATAAAGTCTTTCGAACAACTTCATTGATTGCATCATGGCCAACGCGACGCGCAGCCCATGGCGAACCAGCAGCGAGCATGTACCAACGAACGGCATCTGCGCCATGTTGATCCATAAGGGCCATTGGCTCTAAAACATTGCCCACGTGCTTACTCATCTTGCGGCCATCTTTATCCAAGATGTGTCCAAGGCAAAGAACAGTCTTATAGGAGGATTTATCAAAGACTAAGGTTCCAATAGTCATGAGTGTGTAGAACCAACCACGTGTTTGATCGATAGCTTCACAAATAAAATCAGCTGGGTAGGACTCTTTAAACTTTTCAACAGAGCCTGGCTTATGTGGATATCCCCATTGCGCAAAAGGCATTGCCCCAGAGTCATACCAACAGTCGATAACTTCTGGAACGCGCACCATTGTGGAATCACAATCAGCACAAGCAAAAGTAATGTCATCAACAAATGGGCGGTGTGGATCTAGATTCGATAGCTCTTGTCCTGCAAGTGCGCCTAACTCAGCTAATGAATCAACACAAATCTCATGCTTATTTTCACAGCGCCAAATAGGCAGGGGAGTGCCCCAATAGCGATTACGGGAAAGTGCCCAGTCGATATTGTTATTGAGCCAATCACCGTAGCGGCCTTCTCTAATTGTCTCTGGGTGCCAATCTGTTGCTGCATTTTCACGAAGCAGAGCATCTTTTATAGAAGTTGTGCGGATATACCAAGATGGTTGCGCGTAATACATCAACGGTGTGTGACAGCGCCAGCAATGAGGATAAGTGTGCTCATATGGTTGGTGCTTATAGAGAACACCGCGTGCCTTTAACTCTTTCACCAGTAACTTATCGGCCTCTTTAAAGAAGATTCCGCCAACTACTTCTACCTCTTTAAGGAAGTGTCCATCTGGTGCAATGGGATTAACGACTGGCAAACCATAAGAACGACAAACCGCTAAATCATCTGCGCCAAAAGCTGGAGATTGGTGAACTAATCCAGTTCCATCTTCTGTAGTTACATATGTTGCAAGAACCACGTAATGCGCATCAGGAATCTCTACGAAATCAAAGGGAGGCTTATATGTGGTGCGCTCAAGTGATTTACCGAGCATTTTCTTCAAAATCTTCTTCTCACCCTTAACGCTCTCAAGTAGGGCTTCTGCAACGACTAGGACTTCACTTACTTCATCCACAGTTACTTCAACGGCTACGTAATCAACCTCTGGGTGAACTGCAATGGCAGTGTTTGATACCAAGGTCCAAGGAGTCGTTGTCCAAACAAGGAAACTGGCGTTGAGTGCTACTAAATCACCTGAAGTAATAGGAAAGCGAACATAGACAGAGGGATCTGTAACTGTTTCATAGCCTTGTGCTAATTCATGATCTGAGAGTCCAGTTCCACAGCGCGGGCAATATGGTGCAACACGGTGATCTTGAACTAGTAATCCCTTTTTCCAGATCTCTTTAAGGGACCACCACACACTCTCAACATATTCAGGTGACATGGTCCAATACGCTTCATCGAAATCAACCCAGAAGCCCATGCGATGTGTCATGTCTGCAAATGCACCAACATGGCGTTGAACTGATTCACGGCACTTGTCATTAAATGCTGCAATTCCATATTTTTCGATATCGCCTTTACCAGCAAAGCCCAGCTCTTTTTCAACTGCAATTTCAACTGGCAAACCATGACAATCCCAACCAGCTTTGCGGATTACATGCTTTCCTTTCATTGTGTGAAAGCGCGGGAAGACATCCTTAAATACTCGGGCTTCAATGTGGTGAGCCCCAGGCATTCCATTTGCTGTTGGGGGACCTTCATAAAACATCCATGCAGGTGCACCTTCACGAGCAGCAAGAGTTTTTTCAAAAATATCGTTATCGCGCCAGAACTTTAATATCGTGTGTTCGACGGCAGGCAGATCAACAGCTGCTGGAATTGCGCGAAACGACATAAAAAATCCTCCACGAGTAGGAAAACAACTCTGGAGGGACGTGACCTGCTGGCGCAGATCTCGCGGTACCACCCGCCTTGCGTGATATTCACGCCACTTCACTTTTCTATCCGCAGCTAGTTCTAGATGGTTTTCACCATTTCTTCTAGCAAACTCGTGAGGTGATAGCCCCGTCAATGCTCATATGCGGTAGTGGCTCAATACTATCGTCTAGTTAAGCCAAAATATGCCCGTGGCTAATTGGTAACAGCCCCTTAAGGGCATTAAGGTTCGCGACATGCCTAAGAAGCCGGTTAAGAAAGCACTCGCCAAGAAGGCTCCTACGAAGAAGGCCGCCGTGAAGAAGAAGGTAGCCAAAAAAGCTCCCGCTAAAAAAGCGCCAGCCAAAAAAGCGACAGCAAAGAAAGCGGTCGCCAAAAAGGCTCCTGCAAAGAAGGCCCCGGCCAAGAAAGCAGCGGCAAAGAGTATTCCAGTTAAAAAAGCACCAGGTAAGCCATTTCCATCTAAAACAACTTTGACCGTTGATGAGAAATCTCAAACAGTGTCAGTCTCAACTATTTCTGCCCCAGTTACAGCCCCTGTAATTGAAGAGCGTCGATTGGTAATGCCACCTCCACCCCGCCCAGTTAAAAGTGGAAAGAAAGTTGCACCACTTAAGCCAATTAAAGTTGCTCCAACTCCCATTGTTGTAAGTGATAGTGAATCACCATGGACTGCTGCAGAGCTCAAGAGCATCCGAACTGAAATTGCTAAAGAGTTAGCCCGTCTTCGCGTTGAACTAGCCAAGGTTGAGTTAGAGATGGATTCTCTTATTCAAGAATCTGGTGAAGGCGCTGGAGATGATCAAGCAGATGCTGGAACTAAAACCTTCGAGCGCGAGCATGAGATGTCACTAGTAATTAATGCTCGCGACATGGTTTTGCAAACAGAGCGTGCCTTGGATCGAATCGACTCCAAGACTTATGGAAACTGCGAAGAATGCGGAAGTGCAATTGGAAAGGCCCGTTTACAAGTATTTCCTCGGGCCACTTTGTGCATGATCTGCAAGCAGAAGGAAGAACGGCGCTAGCAGTGCGCATGTGGCGCACACTCTTAGGTGTTGCCTGGATCATCTGGCTTCTGGATTTAGCTACCAAAATCTGGGCAGTGGAGTATTTGGCTAACCGTGGTCCTGTAAAAGTTATTGGCTCACTTTTCCAACTCAACTTTATTAGAAACTCTGGCGCTGCTTTTTCATTTGCGTCAGGGGCAACTTTATTCCTCTCTCTTTTTGGAATTGCTGTGTTGATTGCAATTGCTTATTACGCACCTGCGTTGACCTCAAAGGGATGGGCGATTGTTTTAGGCCTAGTCATGGGTGGAGTTTTAGGAAATCTGACTGATCGCATTTTCAGAGAGCCAGGATTACTTCGTGGTCATGTCATCGATTGGTTACAACTGCCTAATTGGCCTATATTCAATATTGCAGATATTGCAATCGTGGTTGCGGCCTTTATTTCGGTTGTTTTAACAGCGCGCAATATCCCGCCTATTAAAAAAGAAGAGTTGATATGAGTAATCGAGAACAGCGCACACTCTCAGTGCCAGAGGGCGTTGCTGGTGAGCGAATCGATAGTGCTCTCACTCGTGTGCTGGGGCTTTCCCGCACAGCTGTCGTCAAACTCCTAGAAGATGGCGATATCACTACATCTGGAAAAGCTATGGCTAAATCAGATCGCGTGACTGCCAACCAAGTAATTGAAGTGCTAATGCCAGCTCCTATTAATCAAGATCCAATTCCACTCACTCCGCTAGAGGGCCTTTCAATTGTTTATGACGATGATGCAATTGTTGTTATTGATAAGCCGGTGGGATGTGCTGCTCATCCAAGTCCAGGATGGACAGGACCAACTGTTGTCGGCGCATTGATGGCAGCGGGATATTCAATTTCAACGAGTGGTGCTGCAGAGCGACAAGGAATTGTTCATCGCCTTGATGTTGGCACGAGTGGGTTAATGATTGTTGCAAAGAGTGATCGTGCATTTACGGTCTTAAAAGATGCTTTTAGAAATCGTACTGTCGACAAGATTTACCATGCGCTCATTCAAGGACACATGGATCCAACGACTGGAACAATTGATGCACCTATTGATCGTCATCCAAAGGAAGATCACCGATTCGCAGTTGTTGCTACAGGCAAAGACTCCATTACTCACTATGAAGTCATTGAGTTTTATCGTGGAGTGTCATTAGTTAAAGTGGAATTAGAAACTGGGCGCACACACCAAATCCGTGTTCACTTCTCAGCACTTAATCATCCACTTGTTGGCGACACCACTTATGGCGCAGATCCCGTTCTGGCTAAATCTCTAGAGATGAGACGGCCATGGCTACACGCCAAGGAGCTCATGTTTGACCACCCCATTACTGGTGAACATCTGAGTTTTAGCGCTCCATACCCAGCCGATCTCACACGCTCATTAGCGTTGCTATCTGATGCCGTTCTGCCTTAAGTAATAATCTACGACCACCATGACATCTGAGAATTTCGTACATCTGCACGTCCATACCGAGTATTCGATGCTCGATGGTGCAGCGCGTGTTCCCGATTTAATGGCAGAAGTTGCCAGACAAGGAATGCCGGCAATTGCAATGACAGATCATGGAAATGTCTTTGGTGCTTATGAGTTTTATAAGCAGGCTAAAAAAGCTGGCGTTAAACCGATTATTGGAATTGAAGCCTATGTGGCCCCAGAATCTCGTTTTGATAAAAAGAGAGTGCAGTGGGCTAGTGGTGGTGAAGATGATGTTTCAGGTGGTGGTGCTTATACGCACATGACTATCTTGGCCGAAAACAATGTTGGTCTGGGAAATCTCTTTCGCTTATCTTCTCTTGCATCCCTTGAAGGTTATTACTACAAGCCCCGCATGGATCGCGAACTCCTAGCTCAGTATTCCAAAGGACTGATTGCAACAACTGGTTGTCCTGGTGGAGAGATTCAAACTCGCTTGCGTATGGGTGCTTATAAAGAGGCAATCAAGGCAGCAAGTGATTATCGAGATATTTTTGGTGAAGGTAATTTCTTCCTAGAGATCATGGATCATGGAATTGATATTGAAAGCCGCGTGAAAGCAGACCTTCTCAAATTAGGAAAAGAGTTGGGCCTTCCACTTCTTGCAACCAATGATCTGCACTACACATTACAAGCAGACTCTGGTGCACATGAGGCCCTGCTCTGTGTTCAATCGGGCTCTACGCTGGCAGATCCCAAGCGATTTAAATTCGATAATGACTCTTTCTATGTAAAGACTCCGGCACAGATGCGCGAGCTCTTTAAAGACATTCCTGAGAGTTGCGATAACACGTTACTTATTGCAGAGCGCTGTGAAGTAACTATGCGAGAAAATGAAAACCTTCTCCCACAATTTAACGTTCCAGCTGGAGAGACCGAGGATTCTTGGCTTAAAAAGGAAGCTGTGCGCGGCATGAAGGAGCGATTGGGTGCAAAGCTGACGCCAGCACATGAATCTCGTCTTGATTATGAACTCGGTGTTATGGAGAAGATGGGTTTTCCTGGTTACTTCCTAGTTGTTGCTGACTTAGTAGGACATGCAAAGAAAGTTGGGATACGCGTTGGACCAGGCCGAGGATCAGCTCCTGGTTCTCTAGTTGCCTATTCACTTGGGATTACTGGTTTAGATCCACTTGAACATGGACTTTTGTTTGAGCGCTTTCTCAATCCAGAACGTATCTCTATGCCTGATATCGACTTGGACTTTGATGAGCGTCGTCGCAGCGAAATGATTCGTTATGCAACAAACAAATATGGTGAAGATCGAGTCGCTCAGATCATTACCTACGGAACTATTAAATCCAAGCAAGCGATTAAAGACTCAACACGCGTTCTGGGTTATCCATATGTCATTGGAGAGAAGTTAACTAAGGCCTTGCCTCCATCTGTGATGGGTAAAGATATTTCTCTTGGCGGAATCTTTGATTCTAAAGATGATCGCTATGGCGAAGCAGGCGAGTTCCGCTCACTCTATGAGTCAGATCCAGATTCAAAGCGCGTAGTTGATACAGCCCGTGGTCTTGAAGGCTTAAAGCGCCAGTGGGGTGTTCACGCAGCTGGAGTCATTCTCTCTCGCGAACCTTTACTTGATGTCATTCCTATCCATCGCCGTGAAGCAGATGGTGCAATCATTACGCAGTTCGATATGGGCGCATGTGAATCTATTGGCCTGCTTAAGATGGACTTCTTAGGTCTTCGAAATCTCTCTGTTTTAGATGATGCCTTATTAAATATTAAAGAGAATCAAAACATTGATGTGGTGTTAGAGGATTTAACACTCGATGATAAAAAGACATATGAACTGCTCTCTCGCGGAGACACTCTTGGAGTGTTCCAGCTCGATGGTGGGCCAATGCGAGCATTGCTTAAATCAATGTCCCCAGATTCATTTGAAGATATCTCAGCAGTTATCGCTCTCTATCGTCCGGGTCCTATGGGCGAAAACGCACATAACAACTACGCCGATCGCAAAAATAAGCGCAAGCCAGTTGAACCTATTCACCAGGAACTTTCAGAACCTTTGCAGGAGATTCTTGGCGACACATACGGCCTGATTGTTTATCAGGAACAAGTTATGGCAATTGCCCAGAAGGTCGCTGGGTTCTCACTCGGACGCGCAGATCTTTTGCGTAAGGCGATGGGTAAGAAGAACAAAGATATTTTGGATAAGGAATACATTCCTTTTGAAGCAGGTATGAAGGCAAATGGTTTCTCAACTGCTGCTATCAAGCGCCTATGGGATGTTCTTATTCCCTTCTCTGATTACGCATTCAACCGAGCACACTCTGCAGGCTATGGAGTTGTCTCGTATTGGACTGCTTATCTAAAGACTAATTACCCAACTGAATACATGGCCGCGCTTTTGACAAGTGTGAGAGATGATAAAGATAAGTCTGCTCTGTATTTGAGTGAGTGCCGTCGCATGGGAATCAATGTGTTGCCTCCTGATGTCAATGAATCAAATGGTGAATACACCCCGCGTGGAAAAGATATTCGCTTTGGTCTTGCAGCAATTAGAAATGTTGGCGAAGGTGTTGTGGCATCGATTAAGAGTGCGCGTGAGAGCAAAGGACGTTTTGCATCATTTGGAGATTTCTTGGCAAAAGTTGATGCGCAGGTGTGTAACAAGAAAACAATTGAATCTTTGATTAAGGCTGGAGCATTTGGCTCACTGGGATCAACTCGCAAAGGTTTGATTGCAGTCCACCTTGAAGCAATCGACTCTGTTATTGAGAGCAAGCGCGCTGAGGCTATTGGTCAGTTTGATTTGTTTGGCGGGGAAGCAATTACTGAGGTTTCAGGTTTAGATATTGAGATCCCAACAGGTGAGTGGGATAAGGCGATGTTGCTTAGCTATGAACGAGAGATGCTGGGGTTGTATGTCTCTGATCATCCATTGTTGGGTGTTGAACATGTACTTCGAGCAAATACAGATATGTCTATCAGCGAGCTAGTTGATGAAGGCGCCCAACATGAATCAGTTGTCACAATCGGCGGCTTAATCACCAGCGTTACTCGTAAAGTTTCAAGGCAAGGTGCCTCATGGGCCGTCGTCACTATTGAAGATCTAGAAGGATCTTTAGAAGTTCTCTTCTTCTCAAATACCTACAATCAATACTCAATGTCACTGACTGAAGATCGAATTGTGACTGTTCGTGGCCGTGTTGATCGTCGTGAAGAGAATCTGCGATTTACTGCCCTTGAGATGTCCATGCCAGATATTTCTGCAGGTCCTACAGGTCCTCTTGTAATTTCAATTCCAATGTCTCAGTGCACGCCACCTGTGGTTGATCGTATTAAGGAAATTCTTCGTTCACATCCAGGTAAGCGAGAAGTGCATCTTTCGTTGAGTGAAAATGGAAGCAGTACCGTTATGAAGATTGATGCATCGGTCACAGCTTCTCCATCATTGAGCGCAGATCTCAAATCTATTCTTGGGCCTAACTGCCTGGTTTAAATTCAAGTCCGCCGTGCAGAGCCCAGCCGTTACAATTGGCATGTGATTCGCACAGTAGATCTTCGTGGCAAAGCCCTTACCAAGGCTGGATATAACGCCGAACTTCCGCGTGCAGCTTTAGATGTTGCCCAAGCGATGGCTTTGGTCGAACCGATCTTGCACCGTGTTAAAACCGGTGGAGAAAGCGAACTTATTAAATTGGCCCAAGAATTCGATGGAGTTACTCCTGCTTCTATTCGTGTTCCACAGCAAGCATTGGATTCAGCTTTAGCGTCTTTAGATCCTGCAATTCGCGCCGCGCTAGAGCTTTCAATCGAGCGAGTGAGAAAAGTGCACAATGATCAAGTAAGAGTGGATAAAACCACAACTGTTGTTGATGGTGGAAGCGTTACAGAAAAGTGGATTCCAGTTGATCGTGTGGGCCTCTATGTTCCAGGTGGTCGCGCGGTTTATCCAAGCAGCGTTGTGATGAATGTTGTGCCGGCGCAAATAGCGAAAGTTTCATCGATAGCCGTTGCTTCACCGCCTCAAAAAGAGTTTGCAGGTTTACCACACCCAACTATTTTGGCAACGTGTGCACTCCTTGGCATTACCGAGGTGTATGCCGTCGGGGGAGCACAAGCGATTGCAATGTTTGCTTATGGCGTTGAAGGATTATGTGAGAAAAGTGATCTTGTTACAGGACCAGGCAATATCTATGTTGCTGCTGCTAAGCGTGCGCTGCGTGGTGTGATTGGTATTGATTCAGAGGCTGGACCAACTGAGATTGCAATTCTTGCTGACTCTTCTGCGCGAGCATCAGATGTTGCCGCAGACTTGATCAGTCAAGCTGAGCACGATGTCATTGCTGCAGCTATTTTGGTAACAGATTCAATTGAGTTATCGGAAGCAGTTGAAGCTGAGTTGAAAATACAAGTGGCAAAGACCAAACACAAAGAACGCATTACATCTGCCCTCTCTGGCATCCAGTCAGCCATTGTCTTAGTTGATGACATGAAGCAGGGGATTGATGTCGTTAATGCCTATGCCGCAGAGCACTTAGAAATACAGACCAAGAACTCACGTGAAGATGCTTCAAAGATTAGAAATGCTGGAGCAGTATTTATTGGTCGCTTCTCACCAGTCTCACTGGGAGATTACTCAGCGGGCTCTAACCACGTCTTGCCTACGGGCGGATGTGCATGTCATTCAAGTGGTTTATCAGTTCAAACATTCCTGCGTGGACTTCACTTCATTGAATACAGTGAAAAGGCATTTACTGACCTTGTGCCAACCGTTGTGACATTAGCTAATTCTGAAGACCTACCTGCACACGGACAAGCTATGACTATTAGATTGGAAAATTCATAAATGAATTGGCCAACGTGGTTACCGCTGCGCAAAGACTTGACTCCGCTCACGCCATATGGAGCACCACAACTTCCTGCACAAGCATCACTTAACACTAACGAGAATCCATATTCACCTTCACCTGCGCTGCAAAAAGCGATTGCCGATGCAGTCTTGGTTGTGGCCGCGAATTTAAATCGCTATCCCGATCGCGACGCGCAGGTGCTGCGCACTAAGTTGGCTGGCTATATCAACTCAACATCTAAGCTAAATCTGACGCTAGATAACATTTGGGCAGCTAATGGTAGTAATGAAATCATTCAATCTATTTTTCTTGCTTTCGGACAGGGCAGTGCACTTGGTTTCACTCCTTCATATTCGATGCACCCACTCATTGCTAAGGTCTGTGGGACTTCGTGGATAGATGGAAAGCGAAATGAGGATTTCTCACTCAGTGTGCAATTGGCAGTTGAGCAGATTGCAGAATCAAAGCCAGTACTAACCTTTATTACTACACCTAATAATCCAACGGGTGGGTCTGTTTCAATCTCTGAGATCAAGTTACTTGCTGATGCTGTGGCCAAGGTCAACGGTCTACTTATTGTGGATGAGGCATATGCTGAGTTTTCATCAGAGCAATCTGCGATTACTTTGATTGCTAACAATCCACATGTTGTTGTGATTCGCACTATGAGCAAGGCATTTGCATTTGCAGGAGCACGAGTGGGTTATTTAGTCAGTGATAGTGCCGTTAAAGATGCCATGATGCTTGTGAGATTGCCGTATCACTTAAGTGCGCTGACTCAAGCTGCGGCATCGGTTGCTATTGATTTTAAAGATGAACTACTGGGATATGTCTCTGAGTTGATACGAGCTCGGGAGTCATTGATTGTGCAACTACATACATTGGGGCTCACGACTTTGCCGAGCAGCGCAAACTTCATCCTATTTACAGGTTTTAGCGCAGATGCCCCTAAACTTTGGAGTGAACTACTAGGCAAAGGCGTCCTAATTCGAGATGTCGGTCTACCAGGGTATTTGCGAGTAACTGTCGGCAACGAAGCCGAAAACACACTATTTATATCTGCTTTAAAAGAACTCATCTAAGAGAGGCCACCATGAGAACAGCACGAGTCGAAAGAGCAACTAAAGAGTCACATGTCTTAGTTGAACTTAATCTAGATGGACAAGGTGTTATCGATGTTTCAACTGGTGTGCCATTTTTTGACCACATGATGTCTCAACTTGGTAAGCACTCTGGCTTTGATCTAAGGATTAAAACAACAGGTGATGTTGAAGTTGACTCTCACCATAGCGTTGAAGATACGTCATTGGCATTTGGACAAGCCCTACGTGAGGCGTTGGGGGATAAGTCTGGCATTCGTCGCTTTGGTGACTCCATGGTTCCACTCGATGAGGTTTTAGTTCAGGCAGCTGTGGATCTTTCAGGTCGTCCATATTTAGTTCACCGTCAGCCAGAGATTGTTGAACTCATCGGAACTTTTGATACAACACTTGGAAAACACATTTGGGAGTCAATTGTTGCTGAGGCACATATTGCTCTGCATATCCGTGTGCTTGAAGGAAGAAATGCACACCATGTTTTTGAAGCGCAGTTCAAAGCAGTTGCCCGTGCTTTGCGCGATGCAGTTTCACTTGATGGAAGAGTTGCAGGTATCCCCTCAACTAAAGGCTCTCTTTGATCGCAATTCTTGATTATGGTTCGGGCAATTTACGTTCGGCAGAAAGAGCATTTGCTACTTCTGGTCTAGATGTAGTTGTCACGGCAGATCGTGCTGTTGCACTTGAAGCAGATGGCTTAGTTGTTCCAGGTGTTGGAGCTTTTGCTGCTTGCATGAAGGGATTGCAATCTGTTGATGGCGCATCAATTATCCGTGAACGAATCGCCAATGAAAGACCCGTCTTAGGAATTTGTATCGGAATGCAGATTCTTTTCCAAGAGGGCAGCGAACACGGTGAAAATGGAAATCATGCAGGTGTTGGTGTCTGGGAAGGTGAAGTTTCTCGCCTTGATGCACCGATATTGCCTCATATGGGTTGGAACAACGTTGAGAGTGATTCGAACTCCACATTATTTAAAGGTGTTGCAGGGGAATCGTTTTATTTTGTTCACTCATATGCAGCTAAGAAAGCTGTTGGAAAGATGCAGGGGTGGAGTGTTCACGGGGAAAAGTTTTTATCAGCCGTTGAAGATGGCTATGTTTCGGCAACGCAATTTCACCCAGAGAAATCTGGAGATGCAGGATTAGCTTTGATTGCGAATTGGGTGAAATCACTATGAGTTACTTAGAACTACTTCCCGCAGTTGATGTTAAAGATGGACGTGCTGTGCGCTTGGTGCAAGGTGAACTTGCCAAAGAGAGTATTTATGGAGCCCCATTAGAAGTTGCACTTGAATTTCAAGCAGCTGGGGCTGAGTGGTTGCACCTAGTTGATCTGGATGCTGCTTTTGGTCGTGGCAGCAATGCTGAATTGCTAGCAGAGGTAGTTGGTGCCTTAGATATAAAGGTAGAGCTTTCTGGTGGTATTAGAGATGATGAATCTTTGCGAAGAGCACTTGCTACAGGTTGCACGCGAGTCAATCTTGGAACCGCAGCGTTGGAAGATCCTGTGTGGACCGCACGAGTCATTGGTGAATTTGGAGATCGCATCGCCGTTGGACTTGATGTGCGCGGACATGTTCTTGCTGCACGTGGATGGACTAAAGAGGGTGGAGATCTTTTCGAAACTCTCGCACGATTAGATAAAGATGGTTGTGCTCGCTATGTAGTAACTGATGTGACAAAGGATGGCACGCTTGCTGGACCAAATTTAGAATTACTTCAATCAGTGTGTGCAGCAACGAAGAAGCCTGTGGTGGCAAGTGGTGGAATTTCCTCTCTGGTCGATATTCAAGCTTTGTGTGATTTGAATGCAACAGGTGTTGAAGGCGCAATTGTTGGAAAAGCTTTGTATGCAGGTGCCTTTACTTTGCAAGAAGCCCTGAAAGTTACAGGACGATGACACTTTCAGTCCGAATCATTCCCTGTCTGGATGTCACTGATGGACGTGTGGTGAAAGGAGTTAACTTCACAAACCTTGTTGATGCAGGAGATCCAGTTGAGATGGCTGCCCTCTATGGGGCAGAAGGTGCTGATGAGTTAACTTTTCTAGATATCTCAGCAACCGTTGATGGACGCGAGACAACTTTGGATGTTGTTCGCCGCACAGCTGAGCAAGTATTTATTCCACTTACAGTCGGAGGTGGAATTAGAAATGTTGAGGATGTAGATCGCTTACTTCGAGCCGGCGCAGATAAGGTCTCTATTAATACTGCAGCCATTGCGCGCCCAGAGTTAATTGCCGAGATTGCAGATCGATTTGGTTCACAAGTACTTGTTCTCTCTGTTGATGCCAGACGCGCTCGAACAGAGTCAGGATTTGAAGTAACAACTCATGGTGGCCGCGAGGGCACAGAAATTGATGCACTTAAGTGGATTGAGAAAGCATGCGCGTTAGGTGTGGGAGAGATTCTTCTTAACTCAATGGATGCAGATGGAACCCGTGCCGGTTATGACATTGGGATGATTAGTGCGATGCGTTCTGTTTCAACAGTTCCATTAATTGCCAGTGGTGGTGCTGGAACTCTGGCAGATTTTGGCGCAGCCCTTGATGCTGGAGCAGATGCCTTACTGGCTGCCAGTGTGTTCCACTTTGGAATTCACCGCATAAAAGATGTGAAGTCTTACCTTGATTCGCACAATTATCCTGTGCGCGCCGTGGCTGTTAGGTAAGGCAGAATTAACCCATGAGCGTTCTTGATCCGGCAGTTACAGCGTTGCTTAAAGATCCGGCAACGCTCATGCCTGCCGTTGTGCAAGATTCAACTACGCATGAAGTTTTGATGCTTGCCTATATGAATCAAGACTCTCTAGCGCTCACTCTTAGCACTGGCAAAGCAACCTACTGGTCACGCTCTAGAAACGAACTCTGGGTTAAAGGGACAACTTCTGGCCATCATCAAAAAGTTGTCTCTGTTGCTTTAGATTGCGATGGAGATGCACTACTTATCCTTGTCGAACAAACTGGAGTGGCTTGTCATACTGGTGCGCAATCTTGTTTCCACACACCGTTAGCGCTGGGTGAGTAGGAATGAACCTAGAAGAATTTCGCGCGTATGCAAAAATTTCAAATGTAATTCCAGTTTCAAGACGTTTGCTTGCAGATGGTGAAACACCATTAGGCGTCTATAGAAAGTTAGCCAAAAATGCCGCCAATACCTTTTTATTGGAATCAGCTGAACACGGCGGTGCATGGTCGCGGTATTCATTCATTGGCGTGAGAAGTGAAGCAACGCTCAGTGAAAAAGATGGAAAGGCATACTGGCAGGGCACGGCACCAGCTGGTGCACCAACTGGAATTGATCCACTGGAAGCCCTACGTCTTTCCGCAGCGCATTTGAAATCACCCACGATTGCAGGATTACCTCCACTCACTGGAGGCTTAGTGGGATTTATGGGTTATGACGTTGTGAGACGACTCGAAAAACTCCCTAACCTTTCAAAGAAGGATCTACCACTTCCTGAGTTGAGTTTTATGTTGACGAGTGATTTAGCAGTTCTCGATCACAGTGATGGAACTATTACTTTAATTGCTAACGCCATTAATTGGGATGGCAGCGATGATCGCATTGATGAGGCTTTTAGTGCATGCAACGAGCGCTTAGATCGCATGCAGGCAGATTTAGCTGTGCCACTTGATGGAGATATTGCACAAATTGATTCACATGCTTCACCAACCTTTGATGCCAACATGAGCCCTGATGAGTTCAAAGCAAAGATTGCTATTGCCAAAGAGGAGATTCTTGCTGGAGAGGCTTTTCAGATAGTTCTGTCTCAGCGTTTTTCAATGCCATGTTCTGCCGATGCAATCGATGTTTATCGCATGCTGCGCCTTAATAACCCAAGTCCGTATATGTATTTATTCCGCTTCAATGAAGGAATCACAATTGTGGGCTCAAGTCCTGAAGCGTTGGTGAAAGTTAACCAACGTGAAGTTATGATTCACCCAATTGCAGGAACGAGAAAGCGTTCATCGTCGCCAGAAGAAGATCACCGCTTAGGTGAAGAACTCTTGGCAGATCCGAAAGAGCGAGCAGAGCATTTAATGTTGGTTGATTTAGGGCGAAATGACCTGGGACGAGTGTGTGCTCCAGGATCAGTTGAAGTTATTGATTTCATGCATATTGAAAGATATTCACATGTAATGCATATCGTTTCAACAGTTACTGGAACATTGGGGGAGAAATCAACTCCAGTCGATGCCCTCTTTGCAGTCTTTCCTGCAGGCACTTTATCTGGAGCACCTAAGCCTCGAGCTATGGAGATTATTGAAGAACTTGAGCCAACTCGTCGAGGTGTTTATGGTGGCATTGTTGGTTATCTAGATTTCACAGGAAACATCGACACATGTATTGCGATAAGAACAGCTCTTATTCATGATGGGGTTGCATACGTGCAAGCGGGGGCAGGAGTCGTTGCAGACTCTGATGCCGAGTCAGAGAATCAAGAGTGTAGAAATAAGGCAGCGGCCGTATTAATGGCTGTGGATTCGGCAAATAGATTGCGAAAGAGCTAATGGAGCAATCAATTGCAATTGGCGTGAGCATCCTTGTTGTTTACGCGCTAGTTCTTTTTATAGGCAAGAAGTTCAAACTCTCTTCACGCTATGAAAGAAAACCCCGTGTGCTAAATACGTGGAGCGCACTTGATGAGGGTATTGACCCAACTGTGCAGGATAAAAAATGAGCGTTCTCGATTCAATCATCGAAGGGGTTCGTGAGGATTTAGCAGCTCGCAGAAAGCCATTGGCTCAACTGCAAGAGGCGATGGATATAGCCGCGCCAGTACGCGATCCTTTAAAGACATTGCTGAGCAATGAACTTTCAGTGATTGCCGAAGTTAAGCGCTCTTCTCCTAGTAAGGGAGCACTTGCCACAATTGCAGATCCTGCAAGTTTGGCTGAACAGTATGAAAACGCGGGAGCAACTGTGATTAGTGTGTTGACTGAAAGACGGCGCTTTGGTGGTTCTCTTGCTGATCTAGATGCTGTGCACTCACGAGTGAATATTCCAATATTGCGTAAAGATTTTATGGTTGATGAGTATCAATTCTTTGAAGCACGTGCTCATGGCGCAGATGTTGTACTTCTAATTGTTGCTGCGCTGAGTAAGTCACAGCTCAATGACTTTCATCAACTATCTGATGGTTTAGGCATGCGAGCACTTGTGGAGGTACATACTCATGATGAACTCGAAAGAGCACTCGAGATATCACCCCGAATCGTTGGAGTTAATTCACGTAACCTCAAGACCTTAGATGTGGATGCAAAAGCATTTGCCGAACTGCTGCCACTGATTCCAACTGATGTGGTGCGCGTGGCAGAGTCGGGGATTTCTACACGCCCTGAGGTCGAATTTGCGCAAAGAAATGGTGCGAGTGCAATTTTGGTGGGTGAGGCATTGGTGCGCTCTGCCAATCCAGAGCTGGCCATGCGTGAACTTCTAGGCGGGGATAGGATTGACTCATGACAAACCAGTTAAGTGATGTGCTTGGCCACTTTGGCCAATACGGTGGCCGCTTTGTGCCAGAAGCACTCATTGGGGCTTTAGATGAGTTAGAAGCTGCGCATAACGCGGCGAAAGCTGATCCGGTTTTTCAAGCAGAGCTTGCAGAACTTCACCGCACATACACAGGACGTCCAAGCATTATTACTGAAGCTAAGAGATTTTCTGAGCATGCAGGTGGGGCAAGAATTTTGCTCAAGCGCGAAGATCTCAACCACACGGGTAGTCACAAGATTAATAACGTGTTGGGTCAAGCGTTACTTACTAAGAAGATGGGCAAGAAGCGCATCATCGCTGAAACAGGGGCTGGACAACATGGTGTTGCCGCAGCAACTGCAGCAGCGTTAATGGGACTTGAGTGCGTTGTTTATATGGGCGAAGAAGACACACGCCGCCAAGCACTCAATGTTGCTCGAATGAAATTGTTAGGCGCAGAAGTTGTCCCAGTTACATCGGGGTCTCGCACTTTAAAGGATGCAATCAATGAAGCAATGCGCGATTGGGTAACAAATGTTGCAACAACTCATTACATGCTGGGCACAGTCGCCGGACCACACCCATTTCCAACAATGGTTCGCGATTTCCACAAAATAATTGGCGAAGAATCCCGTGAGCAAGTTCTAGCGTTGACTGGCAAATTGCCTGACGCTGTTCTTGCCTGCGTCGGGGGAGGATCTAATGCAATGGGAATTTTCCATGCATTCATTCCAGATGCGGGAGTTCGTTTGATTGGCTTGGAAGCAGGTGGCGATGGAGTTGAAACTGGTCGCCATTCCGCAACAATAAGTGGAGGATCACCAGGTGTGTTGCACGGTACCCGTTCTTACATCATGCAGGACAGCAACGGGCAAACAGTTGAGTCACATTCTATTTCAGCAGGATTAGATTATCCAAGCGTTGGTCCAGAGCATGCATACTTGCATGACATTGGTCGCGCCGAATATCGCGCAGTAAATGATGATGCAGCGATGGCCGCGTTTTCTCTTCTGTGTCGTACGGAAGGAATTATTCCAGCCATTGAGACTGCTCATGCACTAGCAGGTGCGCTAGTAATCGGAAATGAATTGGGCCCTGATGCCACATTGCTGATTAACCTTTCTGGGCGTGGAGATAAAGATGTTCAAACTGCTGCAAACTATTTTGGAATTCCATTGTGAGCACAGCTTTAGATTTAGTTTTTGAAAAAACTCGTGCAGAAAATAGAGCCGCGCTCATTGCATATATTCCAGCAGGGTTTCCTTCCAAATCAGGTTGCGAAAAAGCAATCCGAGCACTGGCAGATGCGGGAGTGGATGCCATTGAAATTGGATTTCCATACAGTGATCCGATTATGGATGGTCCAACAATTCAAGAAGCTGCAGATATTTCGCTAAAAGGTGGAACTAATGCTGCAGATGTATTTTCTGCTCTGAAGGTGGCAAGTGACACTGGTGTTGCATCAGTTGTAATGACCTATTGGAACCCTATTGAAAAATATGGCGTGAATGAGTTTGCACAATCCATTGCAGATAACGGTGGATCAGGTGTTATTACGCCGGATCTGACAATTGAAGAGTCCGGACGTTGGTTAGAAGCGGTGAGTAACTCTGCAATCAATCCTATATATGTTGTGGCACCTAGTACTTCTGATGCTCGTTTGACTCAAGTCACCTCTAAGACCGGTGGCTTTGTCTATGCAGCATCTGTCATGGGAGTAACAGGGGCAAGAACGAATGTTTCAGTTGATGCCAGTGCCCTGGTTGCAAGAGTAAAAAAGACTACATCGCTTCCAGTTTCAGTAGGTTTAGGTGTTTCAACTCGTGAGCAGGCAAAGCAAGTTGCGGCCTATGCAGATGGCGTGATTGTTGGCTCTGCATTTATTAAACTGCTTTTGAATGCAAAATCTGAGCAAGAAGGATTAGATGCAATTTCAGCATTAGCAAAAGAGTTGGCGTTAGGAGTGCGAGAGGGTCGATGAATAGTTTGCATAAGAAGTATCAACCTTTTATTACACTGATTTGTCGCCTTCTTCTAGGTGGAGTGTTATTAGTAGCAGGCGGATTAAAAGTATTTAAACCCTCGGAGTCAGCCGGAGCAGTTGCTGCCTATAAAATATTGCCAACAGATCTTGCTCACCTGGTTGGTTATGCATTGCCATGGTTTGAGGTGGCTCTAGGAATTCTTCTGATTATTGGCCTCACCACACGATTGGCCGCAATTGCTGGAACTGCTGTGATGATTATTTTTACCGCAGCGATAATTTCAGTGTGGGCGCGTGGCATCCTCATTGACTGTGGTTGCTTTGGCGGAGGCGGGGAAATTGATCCAAGCAAAGCTTCCGAGGCACGCAGGGCCTATCTCATGGAGATTCTGCGCGATTTAGGTTTGGCTTTATCTGGCATTTATCTATACTTTTTCCCATACGGACGTTTAAGTATTGAAAAACCACTTCAAAATAACGAGGAGCAGTAATGGCAAAGCAGGCGAAGGCAACCAAATCATCTGGCGGAGATAACTTCACGCGATGGTTAGTTATCGGAATGGTCTCCCTAGTTGTTGCATCGGGGGCTATCTTCAGTGTTGTTGGTGAAAACACCAAAGCCAATGAGTCATTTGCAATCTTGAACGATTTTAAAGTTGGTCCAACAGTTGTTTCAACCGTTGATGAGGCTAACGGCGCGGGAATTACATTTAACAACGGCGCAGCAAAGACAGTTGATATTTGGGAAGATCCGCAGTGCCCAGTCTGTAATACATTTGAGCAAGCCAATGGCGAATTTATCGATGATTTAGTACGTTCGAAAAAGGCTAACGTTGTTTATCACGTCGTCTCTTTCCTGGGTAATGAATCAGTTTCTGCAGCCAATGCTGCCTACTGCGCAGCAGATGAAGCCCGTTATCTAGATTTCCATAAGGCCATGTATATGGTGCAGCCAGTACTTGAAAATTCAGGTTTCTATTCAACTGAAAACTTAATCAAAATTGGAAGTTATGCCGGTCTTACTTCACAGAGCTTTATTGATTGTGTTACCAAGGGTTCAAAGTTAGATTACGTCCGAGCTGCTTATGAGTCTATGACCAAATACAACGTTCAAGGAACTCCAACCGTGTTCTTTAACGGTAAAAAGTGGGAGCGTCAGAACAATGCATTCCTTCCAAGTGAGTTCGCAGCTGCGTTCGAAGCTAGCTAAGCCTTGATTCGCTCAATTCCTTCACCAACAGTTTCATCGTTGGAGTTGGGCCCATTTACTTTTCATCTCTATGCCCTATGCATCATTGCTGGTATTGCAATTGCTATTTGGTTAGGGGACAAGCGCTTTCGTGCTCAAGCACCCGAAGCTAAATCTGTTGTCTCAGAGGTTGCGATCACTGCTGTTCCTGTAGGAATTATTGGTGGGCGTATCTATCACGTGATCACTTCACCAGATGCTTATTTTGGTTCTGGCGGAAACCCAATTGATGCATTAAAAATCTGGGAAGGTGGTTTGGGCATTTGGGGAGCAATTTCGCTAGGCGCTGTTGGTGCATGGTTGAGGTATCGCCAGCTAGCAAGGCGTATGCAATTGCCAAACTTTGCACTCTTTTTGGATGCGCTAGCCCCTGGAATTTTATTTGCACAAGCCATTGGCAGATTCGGCAACTGGTTTAACATCGAATTATTTGGAAAACCATTACAAGCACCTTGGGCGCTAGAAGTCCCTGCGCAATATCGGCCATCGGGCTATTCAGCATTTGAAACATTTCACCCAACCTTTCTCTATGAATCATTGTGGTGTGTGCTTTTGGCATTTGCCTTGATTAAATTTGGTAAGCGCCTTGCACCAGGGCAGGTCTTTTCACTCTATGTAATGGTGTATTCAATAGGACGTTTAGCAATCGAATCCATCCGCATTGATTCCGCTGAGACAATTGCTGGTTTGCGCCTGAATATCTGGGTCAGTGTGCTGGTTGCACTAGCCGCGGCAGTGACACTTCGCGTGCAATCGCGCAAAGGGCAATAGCTTTCAGGTAGGCTCACTCTCATGGCACTTGAAGATGTATATCAGCGCAATCTTCACCACCGCACGCATCGTGCTGGTTGGTTGCGTGCAGCGGTTCTTGGCGCAAATGATGGCCTAGTCTCCACAGCAGCTTTGATGATTGGTGTTGCCGCAGCCGGGAAAACTGATTTACTAATGACAGTAGGACTCGCAGGAATTTCTGCAGGCGCGATGTCTATGGCAGTTGGTGAATATGTTTCAGTACGTTCCCAAAACGATGTTGAGGAATCAGATCGTCTATTGGAAATTGAACACCTTGCTACAGATCCAGAAGGTGAACTTGTTGAACTGCAACATATTTATATTGCCCGTGGACTCTCACCTGAACTTGCTCTAACAGTTGCACAAGAGATGCATAAAAAAGATCCACTTGCTGCGCACTTGCGTGATGAGTTGGGTCAACATCCTCATACAAAGGCCCGACCAGTTCAGGCTGCTATCGCTTCAGCTCTAAGTTTTACAGCAGGAGGATTTGTTCCATTCCTTGGAGCATTCGCACCGACTCTTGGTGCTAAGGCATGGAACATTGTGGCCTTCACAGTTGCCGGTTTAGTTCTTACAGGCATCCTCAGTGCCAGGACTGCAGGCTCAAAGCTCTTGGTGCCAACCCTTCGCGTGATCATCGGGGGATGCCTAGGCATGCTCATCACTGCAGCAATAGGAAAGATTG
>JBEATO010000021.1:0-3399 GCA_041161945.1 Actinomycetota bacterium | reverse complement strand
TAAAGACGCGTAATCTGCGGGCTGTAGAAGTCTTGGCACGCTTGTTGAATATGTCGTAGCCAATCTTTTCCACTTCATCAACGATGCCGCAGTACAACTCACTGGCAGCTTCAATACAGGGGCGACTAGATGCTGCAAGCATTTGAATTCCTGGGGTTGCTTCTGCTTGTAGTTGGCGCACGCGGGCAATTTGAAACTTAAGTGCGCTAATAATTTGTGGCGTAAGAACTCGCTCTTCAAGCATTTCGCGTGTGACGCCATGCTCAGCAAGCTCAGCGATAGGTAGGTAAATACGGCCGCGATCTAAATCTTCTCCCACATCGCGGATGAAGTTGGCTAACTGGAAAGAAATACCCAGCTTCTTCGCACATTCATAGGCACCTTCTTCAAGAACTCCAAGCACCGGCACCATCTCAAGTCCGATAACGGCAGCAGAGCCATAGACATATTCCAGAAGATCTTCATATGTTTGATATTCCTGCACAGTTAAATCCATAGTCATGGAATGCAAGAAAGCTTCAAAGTGCTCGTGGGGGATTGCAAATGTGCTCACGGTATCTATGAGTGCGCGGCCAATTGCATCATCACTCTTGCCAGAGGTTAAATCCTGCAGAATCTTCGCACCCCACACACCTAACGCATCTGCCTTTTCCTGCACAGTAAGAGTGGATGCAAGATCATCAACGATTTCATCTGCGTAGCGGGCAAAGCCATAGAGTGCATGAACATATTTACGTTTAGCTTTAGGTAGCAGGAGTGTGGCTAGGTAATATGTTTTGCCGTGTAGAGAATTTAATCTCTTGCACTCGGCATAGGATGCCTCCAGCTCATTCATTTACTTAACAGGTCCCACAATTCGCTCTGCAGCAAGGCGCCCTGAAATCAAAACCATTGGAACGCCAACACCAGGTTGTGTTCCAGAACCAGCAAAGACTACGTTTTCGATTCCCTGTGCCATATTGCGCGGTCTGAAGGGACCAGTTTGGAAAAATGTATGAGCACTAGCAAATGGTGCTCCCATCTCCATTCCTTGATTCTTCCAATCAAGGGGAGTAGTCATCACTTCGGTTTCAATGGAATCGCCAAAGCCGCTGTATCCGCGCTCTTCAATAGTTTTAATCATTTGGTCGCGATATGGGCCAGCTTGTTTCTTCCAATCGATATCACTATCTAAGTTAGGCGTTGGGAACAAAATGTAATAGGAGTGCTTACCGGCAGGTGCTAAATCTGGATCATCATGAGTTGGCACGGTAACCAAGATGCTCGGATCACTCATTAACTGCTTCTTCTTGATGAGTTCATCAAAAACGCCATCCCAAGAGTGGCCAAAGTGAATGTTGTGGTGGGCAGCAAAGTCATATTTCTTACTTGAGCCAACGAGAAGAGTCACACATGATGGTGAGTACTTCAATCGCTTAATAGTGACAGGGCTTTTGCCTAGCAATTCGCGATAGGCAACAGGTAGGTCTGGATTCAAAATAACTGCATCGCACTCATAGCGCTCACCTGATTCGGTGATGACAGCCTTTGCACGGCCGTTGCTTACTTCAACATTTGTGACAGTGGTGTTGTATTTAAATACCACACCGTGCTTTTCGGCAGCTGCAGCCAGAGCACGCGGAACTGCATGCATTCCACCCTTAGGGAAAAAGACTCCATTAACCGAGTCCATGTATGCGATTACTGCATAGATAGCTAGTGCCTGTTGTGGACTTACTCCTGCATACATCGCTTGGAATGAATAAACCTTTTGTAGACGGGGATCTTTCATAAATTGATTTACTTTAGGAGAGAGTTTGCGAAAGCCCCCAAGTGCGATCAAGCGGGCAAGGTTTGGTGTGAGCAGGTTCAGTGGACTATCGATATTTCTATCGATGAAATCATTCATCTCATACTTATAGAGCTTTGTAACAAATTCTACGTATCTGCGATAGCCGGCAGCTTCAGTGCTGCTGATGTGTTTAGCAATCTCTGCTTCCATCTCATTGGTATCTGCGTGCACATCTAGCTGCGAACCATCGGCATAGAAAGCGCGATAGAGAGGTGTGAGGGGAGTTAACTCCAGCCAATCTTTCATATCTTCGCCCACGCAGTTAAATGCATCATTGATAAGTGATGGCATTGTTAGAACTGATGGACCTGTATCAAAGGAGTAACCGTCTTTTTTGAGTAAGCCATTGCGACCACCAGGAACACTTTCGCGCTCTAATACCGTTACCTTTCGACCAGCACCCGCAAGACGAAGTGCAGCGCTTAATCCAGCAAGGCCTGCGCCAACGATGACAACGTGATCGGTGGGGCCTTTAACTCTGGCAACCATTTACATACTCCTCTTTGTAGCAATCATGGCAAGTTCATTAAGTAAATCGCGTCCAGCGCTATCAATGACAGGGTTTTCAATCGCGCGCAGTGCTTGAGACGTTAAGTCATCAATCATAGTTTCAAGGGCTGCCTTTGCGCCTGTTGAAACAATCATCTCCTGCAAGATGGCCACACCTTTTTCATCAATATCGTTCTTACCAAAGTACTTACGGCTCTCGGCCTTCATAGCCTCCGTGCATTTGGCATCGGTCATAGCGATAAGGGCTGTTCGCTTTCCTTCACGTAGGTCATCACCGGCAGGTTTTCCGGTAACAGATGGATCGCCAAAGACGCCGAGTAGGTCATCGCGGAATTGGAAAGCTTCACCAAGAGGTAGTCCGTATTCAGAGAGAGCTGCCAGCAATGCCGGTGTTGCATCCCCAGCTAGGACTGCTCCTAAGTGAAGTGGTCTCTCAATTGTGTATTTACCTGATTTGTAGCGAGCTATTGTCATTGAACGTGCAAGATCTGTGTTTTTCTGAGTTTGCTCATGAATATCTAAGAACTGTCCTGCCATTAACTCAACGCGCATCTCATCAAAGATTGGCATCACGCGGCGAAGTTCATCAGATGAAATACCTGACGTATTAAGAAGTTGGTTAGACCAAACAAGTGCTAAATCTCCGAGTAAGACTGCAGATGCTAAACCGTAGGCAGGCGCAAAACCCTCTAACGCATCTTGTACATGGATAGATTCAAAGTGGCGATGTATAGATGGCTTACCGCGACGTGTGTCAGAACCATCCATTAGATCATCATGAATCAATGCGCATGCTTGAAGCAGTTCAAGTGAAGAGATGGCTTTAGTCTTCGCTGGAGTTACAGATCCGCCTGCGCTTTTGATTCCAGCATAGGCAAAGAGAGGCCGCAAACGCTTACCGCTATCTAGCAAAAATGAAGAGAGAGCCGAAGACACTGGATGTAATTCAGGTGAGATTGAAAGCAGATACGAGCTTTGCTCACGCATGAATTGAGTGAGTTCAATCTCTACGCCATCGCGTGTCTCTTGTAACTCTGCCCTAGTCGCTGAACTCACAG
>JBEATO010000018.1:0-4756 GCA_041161945.1 Actinomycetota bacterium | reverse complement strand
AATGATCGCATCGTTGAAATCATGGCAGTTGCTCGCGAAGCAGGACATCGTACAAAGATTGCAGTTCGCTCTCACCGTGCTGGCGTGAGTCCTAAGGGTTCATTAATTGGTCCCATGGGTGCGCGTGCTCGCGCAGTGATGGATGAGTTACATGGAGAGAAAATCGATATTGTTGATTGGTCGGAAGATCCTGCAACATTTGTTGGACACTCACTTGCACCAGCCAAAGTTGCATCCGTGCAAATCACTGACCTTGCTGGACGCTCTGCCAAGGTGGTTGTGCCTGATTACCAACTCTCACTTGCCATTGGAAAAGACGGGCAAAATGCACGCTTAGCGGCCCGCTTAACTGGCTGGCGAATCGATATTCACCCAGACAATCCGATTGAGGCCTAAGGGCATTATGTAAAGGGGCCTTGGGTTCGATACCATGGGGCATTGCTTTAACCGGAGAAATGGATAAGAAAGATATGAAACTCAAATGAGCTCGCTAGAACTATGAGGTCGTACAACTAGGGCTTGCATGTGAAGTTTCATGCGGGCCAAGACAGGGGAAAAAGTGTCAAAGGTCCGCGTACACGAGTTAGCAAAGCAACTCGGTATGGAGAGCAAGGTCGTCCTTGCAAAGCTCCAAGAAATGGGCGAATTCGTCCGATCAGCATCATCGACAGTAGAAGCGCCAGTTGTGCGCAAGCTCATCGAGATGTATCCCGATGCAAAACCTGCAGAGGAAAAAAAGCCTGTCAAAAAGGCTGCAGCTAAAAAAGCCGCTGCAAAACCTAAGGGCGAAGTAACTGCTGAACAAGCAGCAGAATTAGCCGCAGAACTTGGCGTTGATATCAACGCTCTTAAGGCACAGCAGGAACGTGTTGAAGCGGCAAAAGCAGAGTCTGCAAAGACACATGCAGCTGAAGTATTTGCTGAAGAAAAATCTGAACTTCCAAAACCTGCACCACGTCCAGGTAATAATCCATTTTCAACTGGTGGAGCAGTTCCACGCCCACCGCGTCCTGGTAATAATCCATTTTCAACTGGTGGAACAACACCACGTCCACCACAACGTCCGGGCGGTGCACCGCAACGTCCTGGAATGTCAGGACCTCGTCCAGGTTCAGTACGTCCAGGATTTGCTGCACGTCCACCAGGGGCTCGTCCACCAGCAGGTGCTGGTTTTCCTCCACGTACTGGAGCTCCTTCAACTGGTGCACCAGCATCTCCATATAAATCAAATGCAGGTGGAGCACCAGCAGGTGGTCCACAACGTCCAGGTGGCGGTCGTCCACCACAACGTGGCGGTGCAGGCGGAGCATTTGGAAAAAATGCCAGCAAGAAATCAGGACGTAAATCTAAATCTAGAAAAGCATTGCGCGATGAATTCGACAATATGCAGGCACCACAACTTGGTGGAGCAGTTGTTCCACACGGTGATGGCAAGACTCCTATTCGTATGCGTCGCGGTGCTTCATTGGCAGATTTCGCAGACAAGATCAATGCAGATCCAGCAGCGCTAGTTGCAGCGCTCTTTCACTTGGGTGAAATGGTTACAGCAACTCAATCTGTGGATGCTGATACTTTTGAAATTCTTGGTGTTCAACTGGGCTATGACATTCAAATTGTTAGCCCAGAAGATGAAGATCGTGAACTACTACAAGGCTTTGATATTGATTTAACTGACGAACTCAGTGATATCGATCCTGATATGTTGGTTGCACGTCCTCCAGTTGTGACCGTTATGGGTCACGTTGACCACGGTAAGACTTCGCTTTTGGATGCAATCCGAAAGAGTGAAGTAATGAAGTCAGAAGCTGGTGGAATTACACAGCACATTGGTGCATACCAAATTCACCATGACCATAACGGAATTAATCGCGCAATTACATTTATTGATACACCAGGTCACGAGGCTTTCACAGCTATGCGTGCTCGTGGTGCCAAGGTAACTGACATTGCAGTTCTTGTAGTTGCTGCAGATGATGGAATCATGCCTCAGACAATTGAAGCGTTAAACCACGCTCAAGCAGCTGATGTTCCAATCGTTGTGGCCGTTAACAAGATGGATAAAGAGGGTGCGAACCCAGATAAGGTCCGTCAGCAGTTAACTGAGTACAACTTGATCGCAGAAGAGTACGGCGGAGAAACAATCTTCGTAAACGTCTCTGCAAAATCAGGCCAAGGTGTTCAAGATTTGATCGAATCAATTCTTCTTACCGCCGATGCAGCTATTGATCTGCGCGCTGTTGCAGATGATTCTGCTCGTGGTGTTGCCATTGAAGCTCACCTTGATCGTGGCCGTGGTCCAGTTACAACAGTTCTTGTTCAACGTGGAACTCTAAGAATTGGTGATCCAATTGTTGCCGGTGGCGCATTTGGTCGCGTTCGTGCGATGTTGGATGAAAATGGTGACGCTGTTGAAACAGCTGGCCCATCACGTCCAGTTCAGGTTCTTGGTTTCACATCTGTTCCAAGTGCTGGAGATACATTCTTAGTTGCCGATGAAGATCGCACAGCTCGTCAGATCGCTGAAAAGCGTCAAGCTGCTGAGCGAAATGCACAGCTTGCTAAGGCACGTAAGAAGGTCTCTCTTGAAGACTTTATGGAGCAATCCAAGATCACTACTCTTAACTTGATTCTTAAGGGTGACGTGAGTGGATCTGTGGAAGCTCTAGAAGAGGCTTTGATGCAGCTCGATGTTGGCGCAGAAGTTGATCTTCGCGTTATTCACCGTGGTGTTGGTGCAATTACTAAGAGCGATATCACTTTGGCATCAGCTTCAACTGCAGTAGTGATCGGCTTTAATGTTAAGCCAGAACCACAGACTGCAATCTTTGCTGATCAAGAAGGCGTTGAAGTTCGCTTCTACTCAGTTATCTACCAAGCAATCGAAGAAATTGAGCTCTCACTTAAGGGTCTGCTCAAGCCAATCTATGAAGAAGCGATCATTGGTAACGCTGAAGTTCGTGAGATCTTCAAATCTTCTAAGGCTGGAAATATTGCTGGTTCACTTGTTAAGGATGGATCTATCCGTCGTAATGCAAAGGCACGTATTTTGCGTGGCGAAACCCTCATTCTGGATAACCTCACAATCGACTCACTTAAGCGCTTTAAAGATGATGCAACTGAAGTCAAAGAAGGCTTCGAGTGCGGAATTGGTCTTGGCAATATGAAGGATCTTCAAATTGGCGACACCATTCAAGTCTTTGAGATGCGCGAGAAAAAGCGGGTATAAAAATGGCAGCATCACACCGCAGCCAAAAGGTTGCAGACCGAATCAAAGTAATTGTGGCGCAGTTGCTTGAGACAAAGATCAAAGATCCACGTCTTGGCTTCGTCACCGTTACTGATGCACGCGTTACTGGAGATCTCCAACAAGCTTCGGTTTTCTATACCGTGCTAGGTGATATCGACCAACGTGCTGCTACAACTGCCGCACTTGAGAGTGCTAATGGTGCGATTAGATCAGCACTTGGGCGTGAACTAGGTTTGCGAATCACGCCAACGCTTGCATTCTTTGAAGATGGTTTGCCAGAGAGTGCTAAGGCACTTGATTCATTGCTTACAAAAGTACATGAGTTAGATGCTGAAGTTGCTGCTCTTCGCGCTAATGCAACATATGCCGGGGGAGAAGATCCATATAAAGCCCCTCGCGTTATTGACGAGGACTAATCATCGAGCACGGATTTCTGGTTGTAGATAAAGAACCAGGTATGACAAGCCATGATGTGGTTGCAATTGCACGGCGAGCTCTTGGTACACGAAAAGTGGGCCATGCAGGAACTTTGGACCCGATGGCTACAGGCGTATTGGTTCTTGGATTTAATAATGGAACCCGTTTGTTGCAGTACATCACAGATGGTGACAAGAGCTATTTAGCAACAGTGGTTTTAGGTGCAGCCACAGTCACCGATGATTTTGAGGGTGAAGTAATTTCGACAGCTGATGCTTCATCTATAACTGATGAACAAATCAATGCAGTACTAGACACGATGCGTGGAACCTTCATGCAGCGCCCAAGCTCAGTTTCAGCTGTCAAGGTTGATGGAGAACGTGCCTATGATCGAGTTCGATCTGGCGAGACAGTTGTTTTGGCATCTCGCGAGGTAACCATTTCCCAACTAGATGTTCTCGATATTCGCCACTTAGGCGAACGTATCGAGATCGATATTGAAGTCACATGCTCTGCCGGCACATATATTCGATCAATTGCACGTGATTGCGGAGATGTCCTCAAGGTAGGTGGCCATTTATCGGCGCTTCGTCGTAGTCGTGTTGCAGGCTTTACAACTCAAGGTGCTGCCTCAATTTCCTCATTGAAGGAGAAAGAGTTTTCCACACTAGATTTAGCAGATGTAGCACGTGTGACATTTCCAGTTCGAGATATCGCACTTGATGAAAAATTAGAGCTTTCCTTTGGTAGAACTCTTGCCCCCAATCTCACAGATGGCATTTATGCCGGCATAACATCTTCCAATGAGCTAATCGCACTTTTAAGCAATGTAGAAGGCAAGGCCAAGCCAATCGCTGTATTCGCGCCGGCGCAATGACTCTGAGATAATGGGATTATGAGCATCGTTGTTATTGGAAACTTTGACGGGGTCCATAAGGGACACCAGCAGATTCTCAACCGTGCCAAAGCACTTGCCGGCGATGAAAAAATTATCGCACTGACCTTTGATCCTCATCCAGTATCAGTTTTTGCACCGGAAAGAGCGCCATCACTTCTTACAATTTTGAGCGACAAGATCGAGCTATTAAAGAT
>JBEATO010000116.1:0-10430 GCA_041161945.1 Actinomycetota bacterium | reverse complement strand
CGGATTCCCTGAATCTTTCCCCCACCAAAAATCTCACCAATTCTCTTTTCCAACTGGTGCACATTCAAATTCGTTGTATCAATAGCAATATCGCACTCAGCTCGTACTTCTTCAAGCTTTGCTCTCTCGCGAGCAATTCCATCAACTATGCGATCTCCGCCTTGCAGAGGATGTGGTCTGCGAGTTGATTCAAAGCGCTGCACTAGCGCTTGATCTGTGGCATCTAGGAATACAAGACGGTATGTAGAACCATTCTTCTTTAGCTCTGCTAATGCAGCAGTTAACTCATCAAAGAAATGTCCACCACGAACATCAACTACAACTGCATACTCTTTTCCTTGTGTTCCCGTGCCTTTGCCAACTAGAGCAGGTAGTAAGGCAGGAGGTAAGTTATCAACGACATACCAACCCAGATCTTCCAGAGCATGAGCCACCGTTGATCGCCCAGCACCAGACATTCCGGTTAGGACCAAGGTCTCATTGCTCGTCATGGCTTTATCCTCTTACACCTGTCAAGAACCCACTCACACGCTCCATGCTCTTCTCTAAATAGGCAGGCAGCATCTCCTTGTGTTCAGGGTTTTTAGTCTCATAAAGATAGTTCAGTAGAACCAGTCGTCGCTGCAGCAGTAGGGAGTCCATTTGAGCCTTGGTGTAGGTGGGTAGTTCGCAGACCGTTCTATACCCCTCCAACACTGCCGCATCCTGTTCGGGAGTATCTAAGTAATACAAGGTGATTGCTAAATCTTGATGCGGGATTCCATAGCCACAATCATCAAAGTCAAAGATGAAGAGTTCACCTTCATGCCACATCAGATTCCAGCCATGAAGATCGCCATGAATCACCTGAATTGGATTTGCTGAAAAAAGATCTCTTGTATCAGCCTCAATAATATCGACCGCAGATTTTATTGCAGTGAACTGTTCCTTTGTTAGCAAGCTCTTAGAACTGAGCAAAAAGTCCTCAGTCCCCCACAACCAATCACTAAAGGTTGGAAGTACGGCTTCTTCTGAAAGCATAAACTCACGTGAACTTTGATGCATCCGTGCCATTGCAGCACCTAGTGCCACTAATTGCTCATGTGTTGGTTCATCACCAATCTCTTCACCTTCAAGCCATGTGTAGAGAATGCCAGAGACTTCTTCTCCTGATTCGGCGTGCAGAATCGAAGAGATATAACTGTCTTTACTATTTGCAACAGGTCTTGGAACTTTCAGCCCTGGGACCCTTGCTATGAAGTTAACAAACTCAATTTCACCATGCATGTTCTCCAGCGTTCGAGTCGAATTCACGTTGATGCGTAAAGCGTATTGATCTCCCGCGCCGGTAACTACTGAAAAAGTGGCATTGAATTCATAGTTAATGCACTTAACCTCAACCTCACTTAGACCATAGCCCGCGAGCATCTCTCGTGCCGTCTTAGTGAAAGACTCTATTTGTTGCTCGGTTGTAGAATTAAAGAAATCTGCACTCACTACTTACTCTCCACTATCTCACCTGTTGCTGTGTTTACTTGTTGTGAACTCATAGCCGCAAGTTGCTCACCAATAACCGCAGCAATCTTGCTTCCTATACCCGGCGTTGCAGCGATATCTTCCACGGTTGCCTTGCGAATAGCTGCTACTGAACCAAATCGTTCCAGTAATGCTTTTCTGCGCGCTTGTCCCAACTGCGGTATCTCATCAAGAATCGATTCCAGCATTACCTTTGAACGTCTAGAGCGGTGGAATGTGATGGCAAATCTATGTGCCTCATCGCGAATACGTTGTAAGAGATAGAGACCTTCACTGGAGCGAGGAAGGATGAGTGGGTCAGATGAACCTGGCACCCACACTTCTTCTAATCGCTTTGCAAGACCGCACAGTGCAATGTCCGTTATTCCGAGTTCTGCTAACGCACGTGCTGCTGCATTGACCTGGGGCTGACCACCATCAACAACAATGAGTTGTGGTGGATATGAGAACTTACTTAACTTTCCACCAAGCTCTGCAACCTCTGCTTCATCAACAGATCTATCATCGAGCAATCTCTTGAGCCTGCGAGTAATCACTTGATGCATGGCTCTTGTGTCATCAAAGCCTTCTTCGGTATTGATAATGAAGCGTCGATATTCACTCTTCTTAGCTAATCCATCTTCAAAGACCACCATGGATGCGACAACGGATGTGCCAGAAATATTTGAGATATCAAAACACTCAATGCGAAGTGGCGTGCGGCTGAGATCCAATGCTTCTTCTATTTCTAATAACGCCTTGCCACTTACTGCAGCATCATTGGCACGCTTACTTAAGAACTGAATAAGTGAATACTGGGCATTGCGCTTCACCGTTGCCAGAATCTCAACTTTCTCACCACGCTGAGGCACCTTCAGTGTTACGGGAGCACCACGCAAACCACTGAGCCAACTCTCTAACGCCGTGGCATCTAATGGAAGTTCATTAATAAGAATCTCAGCAGGTATATCTGTTGGTGCGCTTTGACTATAGATGGAATAGAAAAGTGCTCCCATCTCATCATCACCTTCTAGGGATTTACTTTGATCCACAATCCATGAACGTGAACCCTTTATTGCACCGCCGCGCACGATAAATATTGATCCTGCAGCATGCGCACCATCGTGATGTATTGCAACAATGTCAGCGGTCAGATTCTCAGGAAGTGCTGCTTCAGCAGACTCCTGTGCGCGCTCTATTGCATCAATAGAATCTCGAATCTTGCTGGCTCGTTCAAACTCTTCGCGGCTAGAGGCAAGTTCCATCTCTGCTCGCAAAGTTGGAACTATGTCTGTATTTCCATTAGACATGAATTTCACTAAGCGATCAGAGAGTGCTTTGTGATCCTCTTTGCTAATCCACTCAACGCACGGAGCAGCACATTTTCCAATATCACCCAGCAAGCATTGACGTTTAGTTCGCTTTGCTCGCTCAAAGTTACTTGTGGTGCAGGAGCGAATCGGGAAAGTCTTTAAGACAACATCAAAAGTGCTTCGAAGTGCCCAGGTATGAGTAAAGGGTCCAAAGTATGAAATTCCCGGACGCTTAGATTTACGAGTAATGAAGACCCGTGGGAACTCTTCCTTGTTCGTAATTGCTAGATATGGATAAGACTTGTCATCTCTAAACTGCACGTTGTACTGCGGGGCATATTGCTTTATCCAAGAAAACTCTAACTGCAGAGCTTCAACCTCAGTATCAACTATCGTCCAGTCCACTCGCACGGCCTGATGCACCATGCGATAAGTCTTTTCAGCTAAGTTACCCTGGAAGTAATTGCTCAATCGATTCTTTAAGTTGATTGCTTTGCCTACATAGATGACTGTGTCGGTAGCATCATAAAATCGATAGACCCCAGGAAGTTTAGGAATATCTGTCGGCCGATAGCTTTGGGGATCTGCCATATCAATTACTTCTTAGTCGCTACTTTGCGATTACTAGCCAAAATTTCACCCAAGAACTGTCCGGTGTAACTTGCCTTCACCTTGGCCACATCTTCCGGAGTTCCTTGTGCAACTACTAGTCCCCCACGGAAACCACCTTCTGGTCCCATATCGATAACCCAGTCAGAGGATTTAATAACATCCAAATTGTGTTCGATAACGACAACAGTGTTACCGGTATCGACTAGGCGATTAAGAACTCCAAGTAGCTTGCTTACATCTTCAAAGTGCAGACCGGTTGTTGGCTCATCTAGAACATAGATGGTTCGTCCAGTTGAACGGCGTTGCAACTCGGTAGCTAACTTCACGCGCTGTGCTTCACCGCCGGAAAGGGTTGGTGCAGATTGTCCCAAGCGCACATATCCCAAACCAACATCGTTGAGGGTTTTGAGGTAACGAGCAATCGCTGGAACGGATTCAAAGAAGCCAGCAGCTAGCTCTATAGGCATGTCCAAAACATCGGCAATAGTTTTGCTCTTGTAGTGCACTTCAAGGGTTTCACGGTTATAACGCGCACCATGACAGACTTCGCAAGGAACGTAAACATCAGGTAAGAAGTTCATCTCAATGGTGATGGTTCCATCGCCAGAACAGTTCTCACAGCGTCCACCTTTGACGTTAAAGGAGAAACGTCCTTGTTGATAGCCACGGATTTTGGCCTCAGAAGTTTCGGCAAACAGCGCACGTACCTTGTCGAATACACCTGTATATGTAGCGGGGTTAGAACGAGGCGTGCGACCAATAGGTGATTGATCAACGTGAACAACCTTGTCGAGTAAATCGATCCCTGAAACTGTGCGATGTCGCCCAGGAACTAGTCGTGCTCCATTGAGTTTATTGGCAAGGGTTGTATACAAAATATCGTTTACTAGAGTTGATTTACCTGAACCACTCACACCGGTAACCGAGACAAATACTCCCAGTGGTACTTCAACATCAATGTTTTGAAGGTTGTTCTCTTTCGCACCCTTCACAACCAGTTGGCGCTTAGGGTCAACCTTGCGGCGCTTAGTAGGAATCGCAATTGATTTACGGCCAGAAAGATATGCGCCAGTAATAGATTCTTTAGAGGCGATCAAGTCTTCGTAACTACCTGAAACAACAACATTGCCACCATGCTCACCAGCACCTGGCCCGATGTCTACAACCCAGTCAGCGGTTCTAATAGTTTCCTCATCATGCTCAACAACAATGAGTGTGTTTCCCAAATTGCGAAGACGCGTCAGAGTATCAATTAAGCGGCGGTTATCTCTTTGGTGCAAACCAATACTTGGCTCATCCAAAACATAGAGCACACCTACTAACCCGCTACCAATCTGTGTTGCAAGACGAATGCGCTGTGCTTCACCACCAGAGAGCGTTCCGGCCGGACGAGCAAGTGATAGATAGTCCAAGCCAACATCGAGTAAGAATCCAAGGCGGGCATGTACTTCCTTCATTACACGTTCAGCGATTTGTGCCTCACGCTTATTGAGTTTAATTGCCTTGAGAAACTCCGCACACTCCATAATGGAAAGCTCAGTAATTTCACTTATGTTCTTATCGCCTAGGGTCACAGCTAAAACTTCAGGCTTAAGGCGTGCACCTTTACACACATCACAAGGCGTCTCACGCATATATGCCTCGTATTTATCGCGGCTGTAATCACTATCAGTCTCGCTATGGCGACGGTGAATGAATGGAACAACACCTTCAAAACCTGTTGTGTAGTTCTTAGTACCGTATCGGCCCTTGTATTTCATCTTAATTTCATACTCATAGCCATTAATGATGGCATCGCGCGCTTTTACAGAGATCTTCTTCCACGGTGTATCTAATGAAAACGAAACATCTTTAGCTAACGCCTCTAGTAATCGCAGGAAGTAGTCGGATGACTGCCCACCCGACCAAGGCGCAATCGCACCTTCATTAATGGAGATTGAGTCATCAGGAATGATCAAATCATTATCAACTTCTAATTTGGTTCCAATTCCAGAACATTCAGGGCATGCACCAAATGGTGAGTTAAATGAGAAAGAACGTGGCTCTAGCTCCTCAAATGACAGGTTGCAATCATGACAAGCCAAGTGCTCGCTGTAGGTGCGCTCTTTTTCGGCACCTTTTGCATCCACAAAATCAAGAAGAACAATGCCAGATGCAAGACGAAGTGCAGTCTCAATTGAATCTGTGAGTCGAGTCTTTGACTCCTCTTTTGCGGTCAAACGATCAACCACAACCTCAATCGTGTGCTTTTCCTGTTTCTTTAGCTTAGGAACTTCGGTGAGCTGAATAACTTCACCATCAACGCGAGCACGTGAAAAACCTTGAGTAATCAAGTCGGCAAAAAGCTCGACGAACTCACCTTTGCGTGAACGAACTATTGGAGCCAAAACTTGAAACTTCGTTGTTGCCGGCATTGTCAGAATCTGATCAACAATCTGTTGTGGTGATTGTCGAGTAACAGCCTTGCCACAAGTTGGGCAGTGCGGGCGACCAGCGCGCGCAAAGAGCAGACGCAGGTAGTCATAGACCTCGGTAATTGTTCCAACAGTAGAGCGCGGATTTCGGTTTGTAGATTTCTGGTCAATCGAAACCGCTGGCGATAATCCTTCAATGAAATCAACATCGGGCTTATCCATCTGGCCTAAGAACTGACGGGCGTAGGCAGATAGCGATTCAACATATCGACGCTGTCCTTCAGCAAAAATGGTGTCGAAAGCTAGAGAGGACTTACCGGAACCAGATAGCCCCGTAAAAACAATGAGTGCATTTCTTGGCAGCTCAATGGAGACATTTTTGAGGTTGTGTTCACGAGCACCGCGAACAACAAGTTTGTCGATAGTCACTAAACCCCAGCCTCTTCCATTGAACGTAGTTCCTTCTTCAAAATCTTTATCTCATCACGCAAACGCGCAGCGACTTCAAATTGAAGGTCTCCGGCCGCAGCGCGCATCTGATCAGTGAGCGAGCCTATCAACGCCATTAAATCTTGACGCGGCAACGAAGCCAGTGACTTCACATAGAGTCCAGCCGTTGCTGCACTCTTTTGATTCGCCCGCTTATTTGATGCCATAAGCTCATCGGTGTCCTCAGATTCGCGGTTAATTAGATCAGTGATATCTGCAATCTTTTTGCGCAAAGGCTGTGGGTCCACGCCTCTCTCTAGATTGTATGCAACTTGTTTAGCTCGACGTCGATTAGTCTCATCAATTGCCTTCTCCATGGAGGCCGTAATGTTGTCGGCATACATATGCACTTCACCCGAAACATTTCGGGCAGCGCGGCCAATTGTTTGAATCAACGATGTTGCTGAGCGAAGGAAGCCCTCTTTGTCTGCATCCAGAATTGCCACAAGTGAAACCTCAGGTAGATCCAAACCTTCACGGAGCAAGTTGATTCCAATGAGCACGTCATACTCGCCGGTGCGAAGTTCGCGCAAGAGTTCAACACGGCGCAGAGTGTCTACTTCAGAGTGCAGATAGCGAACACGCACTCCCTTTTCCTGTAAGTAGTCCGTTAAATCTTCACTCATCTTTTTAGTCAATGTCGTAACTAGAACACGCTCGTTCTTCTCGGCGCGAATCGTAATTTCATTGAGCAAATCATCAATCTGGCCCTTAATAGGTTTAATAACAATCTGTGGATCAACTAACCCTGTTGGTCGAATCACTTGCTCAACAACATCACCATCAACCTTTGCCATCTCATACTTACCGGGCGTTGCAGAGAGATAGAGTTTTTGACCAGTTCGTTCGATGAATTCAGGGAACTTCAAAGGGCGATTATCAAGTGCGCTAGGCAATCTAAAACCATGCTCAACCAATGTGCGCTTTCGTGAGGCATCACCTTCAAACATTGCACCCAACTGTGGCACTGTCACATGGCTTTCATCGATAACTACAAGAAAATCCTCTGGAAAATAATCCAACAGACAGTTAGGAGCAGAGCCAGCCGCGCGATCATCTAAATGTCGAGAGTAGTTTTCAATACCACTACAAAAGCCAATTTGCTCCATCATCTCAATATCAAAGGTCGTTCTCATTCGAAGACGCTGCGCCTCTAGTAGCTTTCCTTGCTTTTCAAACAAGTTGAGTTGTACTTGGAGTTCATCCTGAATGTCACCAATTGCTCGCTTCATAGTTTCTGGCCCTGCGGCATAGTGAGTGGCCGGGAAGATATACATCTCAGTTTCATCACGCATGATTTCACCCGTCAATGGATGCAACGTAGTGATCTTTTCAATCTCATCACCAAACATCTCAATACGAATAGCTAACTCTTCATACATGGGGATGATTTCGATTGTGTCTCCCCGGACACGGAATGTGCCACGCTCGAAAGCAACATCGTTGCGCTTATATTGAACATCAACGAATTTTCGCAAAAGGGCATTACGTTCAATCTCATCCCCCACACGCAGTTTGATCATGCGGTCCACATACTCCTGTGGTGTACCCAACCCATAGATACAGGACACGGTTGCAACCACAATCACATCGCGACGAGTTAAAAGTGAGTTAGTAGCTGAGTGGCGCAGGCGCTCCACCTCATCATTAACACTTGAATCCTTTTCGATGAATGTATCGGTCTGTGGAACATATGCCTCTGGCTGGTAGTAGTCGTAATAGGAAACAAAGTACTCAACGGCATTATTTGGAAGCAGTTCACGAAATTCATTTGCTAACTGTGCAGCCAACGTCTTATTAGGAGCCAAGACCAAAGTTGGGCGTTGGAGCTTTTCAATGAGCCAGGCAGTTGTAGCTGACTTTCCTGTTCCAGTGGCACCAAGTAGAACTACATCCTGTTCGCCGGCATTGATTCTGCGGGCAATCTCTTCGATAGCCTCAGGCTGATCTCCGGCTGGAACATAATCACTTATTACCTGAAAAGGCTCGACTCGTCGTTGGAGTTCAGAGACCGGGCGCATTTGCCAAGCCTACTTTTTTACATCCTTATTCGCGAGTTCATCCCAGATATTTTCTACTTTACGCAGTAAATCATCTTCACTGCCATCATTTTCAATCAGGAAATCGGCTATTGATTCCCGTTGTTCTCTCGTTGCCTGGGCAGCGATGCGCGCTTCTATTTCAGAGATGTGTAAGCCTCTAGCACGCAACCTTGAAACTCTACTCTCCATTGATGATTCAACAGTTATAACAATATCGAATCGATCTTGACCGCCGGTTTCAAATAAAAGTGGGATTTCATACACAAGAGTTTCATCGGCTTTTAGAGAGGCAACAGCCTCTTCAAACTCTTGGCGTATCCAGGGATGAATGATGTTTTCTAGCTTCACTTTTAGAGAGGGCTCTTTAAATATTAACTCCCCCAAAGCACGTCTATCTATATCCCCATTTTTTAGAATTGAATCACCAAAGATGCTAACCACTTCATCAAAGCCGGCTGAACCGCGCTCTATAGCTGCGCGCGCTAGCTGGTCTGCATCAATAACGATTGCGCCAAGGTCAGCAAAATATTCAGCTGCAAGTGACTTACCGCAGCCAATGCCACCAGTTAAAGCGATTACGCGCATGGATGAAGGATAACCCGATTAGAAAAGAAAAAGGACCCGACGGTTAAGTCGAGTCCTTTTATCTTAATTATTACTACTCAGCAGCAGGAGTTTCTTCCTCTGGAGTTGCAGCAGCGTCAGCAGCTTTAGCTTCTGCCTTCTGCTTCTTGTGTGCCATGAAACGCTCTTGCGCTTGGGCGTATTGCTTTTCCCACTCTTCGCGCTGTGTTTCATATCCTGGCTTCCACTCTTGTGAATCTGAATCGAAACCCTCTGGATAGATGAAGTTTCCTGCAGCATCGTAACGAGCAGCCATTCCGTATTGGGTTGGATCAAATGCTTCGATCTCAATCTCATGTCCTTCATTGGCTTGCTTCAAAGATAGTGAAATACGACGACGCTCAAGGTCAATGTCGATGATCTTTACGAATAGTTCATCATCAACTTGAACAACCTGCTCTGGAATTTCAACGTGGCGTTCTGCCAACTCTGAAATGTGAACTAGGCCTTCAATGCCTTCGTGAACACGAATGAATGCTCCGAATGGAACAAGCTTTGTGACCACGCCTGGAACAACCTGATTGATTGTGTGGGTGCGAGCAAATGCCTGCCATGGATCTTCTTGTGTTGCCTTCAGTGAAAGTGACACGCGCTCACGCTCGAAATCAACTTCAAGAACTTCAACAGTTACTTCGTCGCCAACTTCAACAACTTCACCTGGGTGATCGATGTGCTTCCAAGAAAGCTCTGAAACGTGAACAAGTCCATCTACGCCACCAAGGTCAACGAATGCACCGAAGTTAACGATTGATGAAACAACACCTGTGCGAACTTGACCCTTTTGTAGCTGGTTAAGGAATGTTGTGCGTGATTCAGATTGTGTCTGCTCTAGGAATGCACGGCGTGAAAGAACAACGTTGTTTCGGTTCTTATCAAGTTCGATGATTCGAGCTTCAACCTGCTTACCAATGTAAGGAGTTAGATCACGGACACGGCGCATTTCAACGAGTGATGCTGGCAAGAAGCCACGTAGTCCGATGTCGACGATAAGTCCGCCCTTAACAACTTCAATAACAGTTCCAATAACAACTTCGTCGCGCTCTTTCTTGCCTTCGATGTCTCCCCAGGCACGCTCGTACTGTGCGCGCTTCTTAGAAAGAATCAAACGACCTTCTTTGTCTTCTTTTTGAAGAACAAGAGCTTCAATAGTCTCGCCAACCTTGACGAGTGAGTTTGGATCTACATCGTGGCGAATTGAAAGCTCGCGTGAAGGAATAACACCTTCAGTTTTGTATCCGATGTCTACAAGAACTTCTTCGCGTCCTACCTGGACGATTGTTCCTGTTACTAGATCTCCGTCATTAAAATTTCTGATTGTGCCTTCGATTGCTGCTAGAAAGTCGGCAGCTGATCCAATGTCATTTACTGCAATTACAGGTGCTGTAGTCAAGTTGCTCCGTAGGGATAGATGAGTAGTAGTTCCCGCTTTCGCGGCTGGAGGG
>JBEATO010000057.1:0-4565 GCA_041161945.1 Actinomycetota bacterium | reverse complement strand
TGCGAACGATGACGGCCTTAACGACCTCACCCTTCTTGACCTGTCCGCCAGGGATTGCATCCTTGACCGAACATACGATGATGTCTCCGATACCGGCATAACGGCGCTTGGATCCACCGAGCACACGGATACAGAGAAGCTCTTTAGCTCCAGTGTTATCGGCAACGCGTAGGCGCGACTCTTGTTGAATCATTTCTTATCCACCAGCCCTTACTTAGCCTTCTCGAGAATCTCAACTAAACGCCAGCGCTTTGTCGCCGAGAGTGGTCGAGTTTCCATGATGAGTACACGATCGCCCATGCCGGCAGTGTTCTGCTCGTCATGTGCTTTTAGCTTGCTAGAGCGAGACATAACCTTTGAGTACATACCGTGCTTTACACGATTTGATACCTCAACAGTGATGGTCTTATCCATCTTGTCACTCACAACAATTCCTTCACGGACCTTACGGTCGCTGCGATCTGCTGATGTTGTAGTCATTACGCAGCTCCTCCGATTCCTAATTCGCGCTCACGAACGATTGTGTATACGCGAGCAATTTCTTTGCGCACAGCGCTTAAGCGACCGTGGCTTTCAAGTTGACCAGTAGCTGCTTGGAAGCGAAGGTTGAATAGTTCTTCCTTCAGCTCGCGCACCTTGGTTGTTAACTCTTCAGCTGACAATTGGCGTAGCTCTTCATTAGTTGTAATAGCCACTTATGCCTCCTCACGCTTTACTACTCGACACTTCATTGGAAGCTTGTGCGAAGCAAGTCGCATAGCTTCATTAGCAATCGCTTCTGTAACACCAGAGATTTCAAACATAACGCGCCCTGGCTTTACGTTTGCAATCCACCATTCAGGTGAGCCTTTACCAGAACCCATACGAGTTTCAGCTGGCTTCTTTGTTAGTGGACGATCTGGATAAATATTGATCCAGACCTTTCCACCACGCTTGATGTAACGAGTCATTGCGATACGTGCAGATTCAATCTGACGGTTTGTTACGTAAGCAGGCTCTAGAGCTTGCAAACCAAAATCGCCGAATGCAACTGCTGTTCCGCCCTTTGCCGCACCACTACGAGATGGGTGGTGCTGCTTACGGTGCTTAACACGACGTGGAATTAACATTAGTTCGCAGCTCCTTCCGCAGTTGGTGCAGTATGAGAAACAGTTACTTCACCGCGAGGTGCACGTGGATTACGTGGTCCGCGACGCTCTGGCTTTGGTGCGCGTGCTTCTGCAAGAGCAGTTGCTGCACGATCTGCACGTGAACCGATAATTTCGCCCTTGTAGATCCATACCTTTACACCCAAGCGACCGAATGTTGTATGTGCCTCATAGAAGCCATAATCAATATCGGCACGAAGTGTGTGCAATGGAACGCGACCTTCGCGATAGAACTCAGAACGTGACATTTCAGCCCCGCCTAGACGACCACCGCACTGAACACGAATGCCCTGTGCGCCAGACTTCATTGCGGTCTGCATTGACTTCTTCATTGCGCGACGGAAAGAAACACGTGCAGCAAGCTGCTCGGCAATTCCCTGTGCAACAAGTTGTGCGTCGATTTCTGGATTCTTAACTTCAAGAATATTGAGCTGAACTTGCTTGCCAGTTAGCTTCTCTAGACGCTGACGCAGGATGTCTGCTTCTTGACCACGACGGCCAATAACAATTCCTGGACGAGCTGTAAAGAGGTCGATACGGACGCGATCGCGTGTGCGCTCGATTTCAATTCGAGATACACCAGCGCGCTCCATACCTTTCTGCATCAAGCGACGGATTTCGACATCTTCCTTGACGTAATCCTTGTACAACTTGTCTGCATACCAACGTGACTTAAATTCAGTTGTAATGCCGAGACGGAAGCCGTGTGGGTTTACTTTTTGACCCATTACTTGGTCGCTCCCTTCTTGTTCATAGTCTTGCTAGCGGCTTTTACATCGCTAACTGCAACTGAGATGTGTGATGAACGCTTCAAGATACGGAAACCGCGACCTTGTGCACGTGGGCGAAAACGCTTCATTGTGCGACCCTCATCAACGAGAGCTTCAACAACCCAAAGTTCTGAAGCATCACGAATAGCTGGGTTTTGCGCTTTTGCATTAGCAACTGCAGAGTTAAGAAGTGTGAACACATCAGAACCAGCTGATTGTGGAGCAAACTTCAAAACTGAGAGAGCTTCATCTGCGCGCATTCCACGGACCAAGTCGACAACGCGACGAGCCTTCTGTGGTGTGTGGCGAATGTCGCGCAAAATAGCGCGAGCAATCAAAGGATTATTCGTTGTATTAGGCAAGTTTTGCTCTCCGATCTTCGCCCTTGATGTGACCGCGGAATGTACGAGTTGGTGAGAACTCACCAAGCTTGTGTCCGACCATCGCATCAGTAATGAAAACAGGGATGTGCTTGCGTCCGTCGTGGACAGCAATGGTGTGACCAATCATTGAAGGAATGATCATTGAGCGGCGTGACCAGGTCTTGATCACGTTCTTTGTGTTGGCCTCGTTTTGTGCATCTACCTTCTTTTGTAGATGTCCATCAACGAATGGACCCTTCTTGAGACTTCTTGGCATGAGGGCTCCTACCTACCGCTTCTTATTCGACTTGCGACGACGGATGATCATTGAATCTGATGCTTTCTTCTTACGGGTGCGGCTTTCAGGCTTACCCCATGGAGTCACTGGGTGACGTCCACCAGAAGTCTTACCTTCACCACCACCGTGTGGGTGATCTACTGGGTTCATAACAACACCGCGAACTGATGGGCGCTTGCCCTTCCAGCGCATACGGCCTGCTTTTCCGTAGTTAATGTTTCCTTGTTCTGCGTTTCCAACTTCACCGATGGTTGCGCGGCAACGAACATCAACGTTACGAATTTCACCAGATGGCATACGAAGTTGGGCAGTTGCACCTTCTTTAGCAACAAGCTGAACTGATGCACCAGCTGAACGAGCAATCTTTGCTCCTCCACCTGGACGTAGTTCAATTGCGTGAACTGTTGTACCTACTGGAATATTGCGAAGTGGCAGGTTATTGCCTGGCTTGATATCTGCCTTTGGACCGTTTTCAACTGTTGCACCCTGCTCTAATTTATTAGGAGCGATGATGTAACGCTTTTCTCCATCTGCATAGTGCAGTAGAGCGATACGTGCTGTGCGGTTTGGGTCGTACTCAATGTGAGCCACCTTTGCTGGCACACCATCTTTATCGTTACGGACAAAGTCGATGAGGCGATACGCACGCTTGTGACCGCCACCTTGGTGACGAACAGTGATGCGACCTGCATTGTTACGACCACCCTTTGAGTGGATTGGACGTACCAAAGATTTTTCTGGTGTAGAGCGCGTGATTTCAGCGAAATCTGGAACGCTTGCGCCGCGTTGACCCGGGGTCGTTGGCTTTAATTTACGAAGTGCCATGATGATCCTTTTCTCTTAGAAGTCCGCTTTCCCTTAGGAAACCGGTCCCCCGAAGATGTCGATACGGTCGCCAGCTGCTACCTGCACAATTGCGCGCTTTGTGTCTTTACGCTTTCCATCACCGAAACGGGTCTTCTTGTTCTTACCCTGACGGTTCATGGTGTTAACGCTTAGCACCTTTACACCAAATACTTTTTCAACAGCGATCTTAATCTCTGTCTTATTAGCATCTGGTGAAACAATAAATGTGTACTTGTTTTCATCAAGCAGTCCGTAGCTTTTTTCAGAGACAACAGGTGCTACTAGTACATCGCGGTAATCTTTCATGCGTTGACCTCGCTCTCACGTGCCACAGCTTTTGCCACCTTACGTGGGCCAGCTAGGAAATCCTTGATCGCGTTTTCAGAGAAGACGATGTCATCACTTTTTAGGATGTCATAGGCGTTCAACTGATCTGGAACAAGAAGATGTAGGTCATCAGCGTTACGAAGTGAACGCCACGCTAGATCCTCAGTACGAGAGACAACTACAAGAAGATTCTTGCGCTCTGAGAACTGACGAACTGCTGCAATAGCTGCCTTTGTTGAAGGAGCTGATGAAATTGAATCCAACACGTGAATACGATCATTGCGTTGGCGATCAGAGAGAACTCCGCGCAAAGCTGCAGCAATCATTTTCTTAGGTGTGCGTTGGAAATACTTACGTGGGCGAACAGCGTGTGCTGCTCCACCACCGCGTTGCAACGGTGCACGAATTGAACCCTGACGCGCGCGTCCGGTTCCCTTCTGCTTGAAAGGCTTCTTACCTGAACCAGATGTTTCACCACGGTTCTTAGCCTTTTGAGTACCTTGACGTGCAGCAGCTAACTGCGCTGTTACGACTTGGTGAATCAAAGGAACGTTTGTCTGTGCATCGAAGATCTCAGCAGGTAGATCTACAGATCCAACCTTCTTGCCTTCGGTGTTTTTTACTTCAAGAGTAAGCGCCATGATTATGCACCAGCCTTTGCAGTTTCAAAGATCGCATGCTTTGCAGCAGAGCGAATGAAAACTAGTTGTCCGTCAGGACCAGGTACTGATCCCTTGATGAGAAGTAGGTTGCGGTCTGCATCAACAGAGTGCACAACAAGGTTTTGAGTTGTAACGCGAACGCCACCCATAAC
>JBEATO010000017.1:0-15224 GCA_041161945.1 Actinomycetota bacterium | reverse complement strand
AAGGTTTATGCGGGACCAAACCACCCACATGCAGCACAAGCACCAACACCATATGTATTCGATCAAGTTTCACAAATCGTGAAGTAAAGGATGACAATGTCAGAGAACACAACAGCTTACGATCTTGATGAGACCGAAGTTCCTACTTCATACTCTTCTTCAACTCCAGCACCAGCAACTAACCGCCCAGCTATCAAAGCTCCAGGTCGCGGAACAGGCCGTCGTAAAGAGGCAGTTGCACGTGTTCGCTTAGTTCCAGGTAGCGGCAAGTGGGTTGTTAACGGAAAGACTCTTGAAAACTATTTTCCAAATAAGGTTCACCAACAGCTAGTGTCAGAACCATTCCGCACTGTTGGTGCAGAGAATTCATACGATGTCTTTGCCCGTATCAATGGTGGCGGAGTTTCTGGTCAAGCTGGTGCACTACGTCTAGGCGTTGCACGTTCACTTAACCAGATCGATGAAGAAGCAAACCGTCCAGCACTCAAAAAAGCTGGATTCCTTTCACGTGATGCACGTGTTATCGAGCGCAAGAAGTACGGCCTTAAGAAGGCACGTAAGCGTTCTCAATACAGCAAGCGTTAATTCACACTTTCTAGCAGAGGAGTTCCAATGGCGCTCTTTGGCACCGATGGAATTCGTGGCTTAGCCAATCGCGATTTAACTGCAGAGTTAGCTTTAGATGTTTCTGTTGCAGCTGCGCATGTATTGGTTGAAAGCTCATCAAATAAGGACCATCGCCCAACTGCAATCGTGGGTCAAGATTCACGGGCATCTGGTGAGTTCTTAGAAGCAGCTGTTGTTGCTGGTTTAACCAGTGCTGGAATCAATGTTTATCGCGTTGGCGTGTTACCAACTCCTGCAATTGCCCACCTTGTTGCCGAATCAAAGGCAGATCTGGGCGTGATGATTAGTGCTTCACATAATCCAATGCCAGATAATGGAATTAAGTTATTTGCTCGTGGTGGTGGCAAGTTAGATGATGCCATTGAAGCCCGAATTGAAGCGCGCATGGGTGAGGATTGGGAGCGACCAACAGGTAAAAATGTGGGCCGCGCAATCAATGATGAAAGCGCAACTGAGCGCTATTTGAAGCACCTACTTTCATCAGTTGAAACACCCCTTAAGGGTTTAAAGATTGTTGTCGATTGCGCTAATGGTGCATCCTCATTTGTTGCACCTGAGGCTTATCGCCGAGCAGGGGCCGAAGTAGTCGCCATCTTTAATCAGCCAGATGGTTGGAACATTAATGATGATTGCGGTTCCACTCATCTTCACCAACTACGTTCTGCAGTTCTTAAAGAAGGCGCCGATGTTGGTATTGCCCATGATGGTGATGCTGATCGCTGCTTAGCTATTGATGCTGCTGGAAATGAAATTGATGGCGATCATATTCTGACTTTGTTAGCCCGCGGATTTAAAGCCCGCGGCAAGTTAAAGGGCAACACAGTTGTTGGCACAGTAATGAGCAACCTTGGTTTCATGCATGCGATGAAAGATGCTGGAATTGATGTTGTTACAACACCTGTCGGAGATCGTTACGTTCTTGAAAATATGATTGCACATGATTATTCACTTGGCGGAGAACAATCGGGCCATGTGATTATGCGCGAGCTTGCAAATACAGGTGATGGGATTTTGACTGCGCTGCAACTACTTCAAGAGGTTGTTCGCACGGGAAAGACTCTGCAAGAACTCGCAGCAACCATGATTCGCTTCCCACAAGTTTTAATCAATGTTAAAGATGTTAAGAAAGATAAGTTGGCGGATTCTGCAGTTATTGCGGCTGCAGTAAAAGCGGCGGAAGCTCGCTTGGCAGATAGTGGGCGTGTGTTACTTCGTGCATCTGGCACTGAAGCCCTCGTAAGAGTCATGGTGGAAGCGGCCAGTGATAGCCTTGCCCAAGAAGTTGCTAGAGAACTTGCAGATGTTGTAAAAAGCGAACTGGGGTAAGAATCTATGTGCGGAATTGTGGGTTACAGCGGGCCACAATCTGCCGCAACACCCTTGATTGAAGGTCTACGCCGACTTGAATACCGCGGCTATGACTCTGCAGGAATCGCACTTGGAACACCCGGCAAACTCTTTATTGAAAAAAAGGCTGGAAAACTTTCAAATCTTGAAGGTTCATTAGATACATCTCTTCCAGTTGTTCACTCTGGAATCGGTCACACGCGTTGGGCAACACATGGTGGACCAACAGATCGCAACGCTCATCCGCATGTAGATAACGATGGCAAGTTGGCAGTTATCCATAATGGAATTATCGAGAACTACTCAGAGCTTAGAAAAGAACTTGAAGCCCGCGGACATAAGTTTTCATCTGAAACAGATACTGAATCAGTTGCGCACTTACTGAGTGATCTGCGCAAAAAGCACAACGGGGATTTATCTGCGGCAATGCGTGAGGCAGTTAAAGCTCTAAGAGGCTCATTTACTCTTCTTGCAATTCATGGGGATGCACCAGAGGTTGTTGTTGGTGTGCGCAGAAATTCTCCATTAGTTGTTGGTTTAGGAAAAGGCGAGAACTTCATGGCCTCAGATGTTGCAGCATTTATCGATTACACCAAGCGTGCAATTGAACTTGGCCAAGATGAAGTTGTGACAATGACCCCTGACTCAGTTCTTATTACAGATCTAGATGGCAAAGCGATTAAGCCAACAGAGTATTTAATCTCCTGGGATGCAAGTGCGGCGCAAAAGGGCGGTTTCACACACTTTATGCTCAAAGAAATCTTTGAACAACCAAAGGCTGTGGCTGATACTTTGATTGGTCGCCTAAGTGATAACAAGCAGATAGTTCTAGATGAACTGCGAATGAGTGCAGATGAGATCCGTGCCCTTAAGAAAATTACAGTCATTGCATGCGGCACTGCTTATCACGCAGGCATGGTTGCTAAGTATGCAATTGAAAAATGGGCAAAGATCCCTGTGGAAGTAGAGATTGCCAGTGAATTTAGATACCGCGATCCAATTATTGATGCAGGAACTTTAGTCATCGCCATTTCACAGTCCGGTGAGACTATGGATACTTTGATGGCAGTACGCCATGCAAAGGCTGCCGGTGGTCGAGTATTAGCGATTTGTAATACGAACTCTTCAACGATTCCACGTGAATCAGATGCTGTTTTATATACACACGCTGGCCCTGAGATCGCAGTTGCATCTACAAAAGCGCTACTCACACAGATGGTTGCGGTTTACTTAATTGGCCTTCACTTGGCTCAAGTAAATGGATCTCTGAGTGATGCAGAAGTAGAAAATTTGTATAACGAGCTTTTGGAACTTCCCGGAAAGATTGAACAGATTCTTGAAACAGTAGAGCCATTGCGCGCACTTACACGCAGCTTTGCTGAAAACAACATTGTCTTGTTCTTAGGTAGAAACATTGGATATCCAGTTGCTCTAGAAGGTGCGCTGAAGTTAAAAGAGTTGGCATACATTCACGCCGAGGGTTTTGCCGGCGGAGAACTTAAGCATGGTCCAATTGCACTCATCGACCAGGGCACACCGGTTATCGCCATCTTGCCTGCAGGACATGAACATGCACTTGATGAAAAGATGCTTAGCAATATTCAAGAAGTGAAAGCTCGTGGCGCTCGAGTCATTGTTATCGCCGAAGAAGGTGCACATGTGGAAGGTGCGGAGCACATTATTCGTATTCCGGTTGTTCCAGCCCTTTTCCAGCCAGTTTTAGCTACGGTGCCATTGCAGGTCTTTGCATATGAGATGGCAGTTGCACGAGGCAATGACGTTGATCAGCCTAGGAACTTGGCTAAATCAGTTACAGTTGAATAAATGCAAAAAGTAATCCAAAACCGCAGAAAACAGATGGATCGCGCTTTGCGCTGGTCCTTAGTGCTCTTTACCGGTTTTCTCCTAGTCACACAGCAAGTACTTACTTTTGGCCCATTAGTTGAATATGACAAGAAAATTAATAGTGATCCCAAACCACAGTTTGAAGGATTTGCAGGGTTCTTGCTTCGCAGATTAGATGATTTAGGTCTACGTGGATTAACAGCAACAGTACTAATCATTGCTGCCTCATTTATTGCTTATAAGTTTAAGACGTGGCGGCCTTTGAACTTAGCTTTCCTATCCTTGATTTTATTGAATTTAGTTGTTGGAACTTTCAAATTGGTCTTAGGTAGAACTAAACCCCGCGATGGTTTTGATTTATTACATGCTGGTGGAATGTCTTATCCAAGTGGGCATGCATCTAATGCAGTCCTATCGTGGGGAATATTGGCTTATCTCATTTATAGATATGCAAAGGTCGATAGATATCAAGGCCGCTTAGCCAGTGCAGGAGTTGTAACGATTTCATTAACTGTTTGCATCGTTTCTCTTATTCGCCATACTCACTGGTTTACTGATTTATTGGGGGGCCTGTTTATTGGAAGCGCTTTACTTGTGGCAGTCATTGCCGTAGATCGCTACGTTCCCTCAAAGAGCCAACTGCACTAGACTCAAACACATGATTGATGGAATCGGCATTGATGTCGTTGATATCGAGCGATTTAAATCCTCATTAGAACGCACGCCGGGATTGCTTGAAAAACTATTCACAAGCAATGAACGAACTAAGCCCATTCACTCACTTGCCGCCCGCTTTGCGGCAAAAGAGGCGCTGGCTAAAGCGTTAAGTGCAGGTAAGGGCTTGAGTTGGCATGAGGCTGAAGTCGTTAACTTAGAGAGTGGAAAACCAGTCTTTCTCTTTCGAGGTGAAATCGCTGATTTAGTTGATGGGGCCCAGGTTCACTTATCTCTTTCACACGATGCCGGTATTGCATCTGCCATGGTGATTGTGGAGCGCAATTAATGGAACATCGCGCTGAAGCTCGCATTGATCTGATTGCACTTGCTTCAAACATTTCAACTTTAAAATCTGCTTCTAAAGTTGATCTATTGGCAGTTGTGAAAGCTGATGCTTACGGCCATGGATTAGTTGAAATTGGATTAGCCGCGCAAAAAAGCGGTGCAGATTGGCTAGGAGTTGCACTACTAGAAGAAGCAATTTCACTTCGCACACACGGAGTTCGTATTCCTATTTTGGCCTGGTTAGTTCCTCCAGGATCTGATTTTGATTCAGCTGCAAAACATGACATCGATGTCGCAGTTGCATCTTTGGTAACACTTAAAGAGATTTCGAAACTTCCTAATAAGCCACGAATCCATATTGAAGTTGATACGGGCATGACACGTGGTGGTTTCCTTGATGAGTGGGACGAACTACTTAAGGCAGATTTTTCTAAAGTAGAAGTTGTGGGAATTTTCTCTCACTTTGCACGTGCTGATGAGGCAGGTGAGCAACAAAATGTTGATCAACTCAAGGAGTTCAAGAAAAAGGTCGAGCAGCTAAAGGCTGTTGGAATCAATCCACCTATTAAGCATCTGTCTAACTCGGCTGCCACGTTACTTGATAGCGCATCAGCCTTTGACATGGTGCGCACGGGTATTGCGATGTATGGGTTAAGTCCAGATGCAAAAGCTATGGGGGATAGTAAGAAGTTAGGTTTAAAACCAGTGATGCAACTGCGAGCTAAGTTGTATTTAGTAAAAGAAGTGGCAGCCGGATCTCCTGTTGGTTATGGGGCAACAGCGGTAACAGAGAAAGATACAAAACTTGGTGTTGTTGCAATGGGTTATGCCGATGGCATTCCACGTATTGCACAAGGTGCGGGCGTATTTATTGATGGCAAGAGAGCTCCGATTATCGGGCGAGTTTCTATGGATCAATTTGTTGTGGATCTAGGGGTGAGCTCAACCGCCAAGTCAGGTGATTGGGTGGTTGTTTTTGGCGATGGCTCTCACGGTGAATACACCGCAGATGACTGGGGTAACGCTTCGTTATCAATAAATTATGAAATTGTGACAAGAATCGGTCCCCGTGTGTCTAGAATCTACGCACCTCATGTCTACTAATAATGCAGCGCTGCGCGTCGAAGGTGTCAATGTCTCCTTCGGCGGACTTCGCGCTCTCAATGATGTCTATTTAGAGATTGGTAAGAATGAAGTTGTTGGATTAATTGGTCCCAATGGCGCTGGCAAGACAACTTTATTTAATGCACTCTGCGGTTTAGTAAAGCCAGATTCTGGAAAGTTATTCTTAGATGGAAAAGATCATGATTTCCCACGTACTTCGAATTTAGTTGATTTGGGTATCTCTCGCACATTACAAGGTGTTGGACTATTTGGAGATTTGACTGTTCTTGAAAATGTCATGGTTGGTGCGCACCACCTTGCAAATTCAGGATTACTTTCTGCAGCGTTAGGGCGAAGTGGCAAAGATGAAAAAGAGATTCGCACAAAATCATTTAGTGCTCTAGAGCGTGTGTATGCAGGTGGCCTAGCTAATCGACGCGCAGATACATTGTCTTATCCTGATACCAAGCGAGTTGCTATTGCACGTGCACTGGTAAGTGAACCAAAGATTTTGATGTTGGATGAACCAGCCGGTGGATTAGGTTCACAAGATATTGAGTGGATGAACCTTCTCATTCGAAATTTGAGCGCATCTATGTCTGTGCTCCTTATTGAGCACCATATGGATGTTGTTATGTCGGTGTGTAGCAAGCTCTATGTTCTTAACTTTGGTGAAGTTATTGCCAGTGGCAACGCCGAAACTGTGCGCCGTGATCCAGCAGTGATGGCTGCTTATCTGGGAACAGGTGCTAAATGAGCCTGAATGTTTCCAACTTAACTGTTCACCATGGTGCGATTTGCGCAGTTAGCCAGGTTTCAATAGCTGTTCCAACGGGCAAGCTAGCGGCAATTATTGGGGCTAATGGAGCGGGCAAAACCACTTTGCTGCGCACTCTCTCTGGCCTTAAAACACCAACCAATGGCTCGATTATGTGGAAGGGTGAAAAGATTGCCGGGATTAAACCTGAAGCTCTAGTTCGCCGAGGTATTTCACATGTCTCTGAAGGCAAATCTGTTATCCCAGAGTTAACGGTGCGCGAGAACTTAGAACTCGGTGCGATTTGGCGCCGCAATCCTAATGAGTCAAAAGAATCTATCGATCAAGTTGTTTCTATATTTCCTCGTTTAGGTGAGCGCTTACAACAGCGTGCCGATACTTTATCTGGCGGTGAACGACAGATGTTGGCTATTGGGCGAGCGATTATGTCAAAACCACAACTACTCCTATTAGATGAACCATCCCTCGGTCTTGCACCGCTTGTTATTGAGCAGATATTCCAAACAATTCGTGACTTAACAACCTCCATGAATTTAACGGTTTTGTTAGTAGAACAAAATGCAATGGGTGCATTAAAGATTGCAGACCTTGGAATTGTTCTCAACCTTGGAAAAGTTGTTGCAATGAACCATGCTCAAGTGCTCATTGATGATCCTGCCGTGCGCGCGGCATATTTGGGGTACTGATGCAAAAATTATTAGAGACCTTTCTTATAGGACTATCGACCGGTTCTATTTATGCCCTCATGTCAATTGCACTCGTACTGGTCTGGAGATCGACTCGTGTAGTTAATTTTGCGCAAGCAGGCCAGGCGATGCTTTCCACATATATTGGTTTTGAGATAGCTACCCGAACTGAAATATTCTGGCTTGGCTTATTATTTGCAATCGCTGCTGGTGCTCTACTTGGGGCTGGCGTGGATTATTTCTTCATGCGAGTTTTATTTAAACACGCTGTTTCAGGCCCCGCTGCTGTGGTTGCTCCAGTAATTGCCACTCTGGGCTTACTCGGATTAGTTCGAAGCATTGTGGGATTGGTCTGGGGCGGAGAGTTCAAATCAATTAAAGCGCCAGCATCCACAGATGGTTTCACCATAGGCGAAACGACTATTCCATTCTCGCCCTTAAATCTTTTGATCATCGTGACGGTTTTCGTAATTCTTATTGCTTTAGCGATCATATTTCAACGCACGAATCTAGGCCTATCTTTACGTGCATCGGCCTATGCACCCGAGATTGCGCAGTTAGCTGGTATCAGGACGGCGCGAACAAGGACTATTGGATGGGCAATTGCTGGTGGAGTTGGTGGAGTTGCTGGGATGTTGAATACTGCTTCTAACTTCCTTTCACCTTATTCACTTGATCTATTACTAGTCTTTGGATTTATTGCAGCAGTTATTGGCGGACTTGAAAGTATGGTCGGCTCTGTTGTTGGAGCCTTAATCCTTGGAATTGCTCTGACATTTATTTTGAACTACGTCGGTACGTCTTTGGTCTTTATCGGTGGATTCGTAGTTCTCATCGTGGTGCTACTTGTTAAGCCAGATGGAATAATGGCGAGAGGCAGGGCGCGCCGTGCGTAAAAAATTAGCTCTCTTCATTCTCCTAGGTTGGGTCTTACTTTTAATCGGTGATCGCGTAGATGAACTTCGTGTTTATCAAGGAGCGCAGATCGCGATGTATGCAATTGCTCTCTCATCAATAGTTTTACTCACTGGTTATTCTGGCCAAGTATCACTTGGTAATGGCGCGATGATGGCTGTTGGTGGTTATTCCGCGGCTCTGACTCTTAATAATCTAGGGAGTCCAGTTTGGTTTGCATTTGTGATGGCAGTAGTTGTCTCAGCTCTCTTTGGTGCTTTCCTTGGTTTAGCAGCTGCTCGATTATCCGGACCATATCTGGCGGGAACAACGCTGGCTCTAGCTGTGGGTCTTCCAGAAATTGCTAATCAATTTGCATTTCTTGGAGGAGTACCTGGGCTTCTCTTTGATGTTGGTTTTCCTCCAGAAAGGTTTGGCGAAGAGTTCACTCAATATAAATGGTTCTTCTGGATCGCTACCTTCATAGCTCTGATCTCTTTATTTATAACCTCTAATATCCTTCAATCGCGCTACGGACGAACATGGCGTGCGATCCGCAGTAACTCTTTGGCCGCCGAACTATCGGGGGTTCATGCAGGGCGGATGAAGATTCTGGCTTTCACCATCAGCTCAGCTATTGCTGGCCTTGCTGGTGCGGTGCTGGCCATGACGATAAGTCTGGTCGCCCCAGGTGCCTACACACTCGCTCTCTCATTTGCACTGGTTACCGGGGCGGTACTCGCTGGCGTTTCTAGCCTGCCGGGTGTGGTCTTTGGAGCCTTAATTCTGGTTGCAATACCTGAGGTCGCAGATGTCCTGGCCACCAGATGGGGGGGTGGTGAGAACCTAAACAACTATCTCCCAGCTCTGATTGTGAGCGTTTTACTCATCCTTTCAGTGATTTTCACCCCAAATGGTCCAGGAGAGAAGCTCAAAAGCCGACACCATAAAAAAGCGTGAGTGCCTTAAATTACTAGAAGGTAACTAGTAGATTACGAGAAGTTCAACCACCCTCGATGGAAGGAAAACAATGATCAGAAAGACTCGTGCAAAGGGGACCTGGCTTGTCGCCACGGTGCTCGCAGTTGGCAGCCTATTTGCAACAGCGCTCCCAGCACACGCAGAGACAGGAGTGAGCAGCAGCTCGATCAAGCTCGGTATCACTCTTCCACTTACTGGAGCAGCATCGCCAGGCTATAACAAGATCGGCAATGCTATGAACGCCTACTTCAAGTATGTCAATGACAACGGTGGAGTCTATGGCCGCAAGATCACACTCATCCAAAAAAATGATGAGTACTCTCCTCAATTGTCGATTGCTAAGACAAATGAATTAATTTTAAAGGATAAAGTTTTTGCACTAGTTGGCCCACTTGGAACTGCAAACTACACATCAGTACATAAGTCTGTAGGCATTGCTAAGCGCGGCGTTCCAAGTCTTTTCCTCAACACTGGATTTAGTGGATTTGCAAATAAGAAGAGCTATCCAAGCTCTTTCATGATTCTTCCTTCCTATGCAATGGAAGCAAAGATCATCGCAAAATTCCTCAAAGAGAACCATGCTGGAAAGAAACTCGGCATTGTTTATCAAAACGATGAATTTGGAATTGATGGAATGGGTGCATTTAAGGCAGCTGGTACAAAGTTTGATGTATCTGTGGCCTACACATCAGGTACTCAGAGCGCAGCCACTGCACAGACCTGGGTCTCCCAGCTTGCAGCAGGTGGAGCTCAAGTAGTTGTCTTCTTTGGCGTAACTTCAGCAACAGCCCCGCTACTAGCAGTAGCTGCAGCAGCTAAGTACGCACCACAGTGGATCCTTGGATCAGTTGGTGCAGACCCATTAACTCTACGAGCACTTGGTGTTCCTCTAGCAGTTCTCAATGGCGCACAGACTCCAGCTGGTAATCCATCACCAAATGACACTAGCGACGAGTACGTCAAGCAGTTCCAAGAGATCAATACCAAGTACAACACTGGTACTGCATTTGATGACTATGTACTTCAAGGTATGAACATCGCCCTCATGACTGTTCAAGGTCTACGAGCTGCAGGATCAAGTCCAACCCGTAAGAAATTGATTAGTGCTATGGAAAGCAAGGGTTCAACCTTTGCATCTGTTGCCTACTCTCCTCTTGGGTATTCAAAGACCAGCAACGTCGGTCACACCGGTTACTACATGGCAGTTATGGATGCCAACGGAGATAGAAAGCCATTCGGTGGAAAAGTAACGCTTTACACCACTGATAGTGGCTCTGGTCCAGTTGTGGTATCCACCTTCAAGCGTCCGGCAATGCCAGCGAAAGGATTACCAAACAACTAATGAGAAACTTTAAATTCAAGCGTTCTTTAACGCTCATAGCAGTTACATCACTGCTCTCAATTACTATCGTTTCAATTCCAACGGTCGCACAAGCAGCTCCTGCTTGCGATGGCAAGAGTCCAGTACAGACATGTGGTGGTGCGACATCTGATGGTGCACCGTACGCAATGATGGTGCCTGCAAACTTCAACGGAACTGTCTATCTCTATTCACATGGATATCGTCCAAACGTTCCAGTTCCTGCTGGAATTCCTGGATATGGTGGATACACAGTTACCAATACGCCTCAACCTGGTCCAAACGCAACAGTAATTGCTGCGCTTTTGGCTAAGGGATATGGCGTTGTCGGTTCAGGATTTGCACGCCAAGGTTGGAATGCAGATTCAGCTATCAAGACAAACGTTGAACTTGTAGGTCTTTTCAAGAAGCAGTTTACGAAGACCACAAAAGTTGTTGCATGGGGCGAATCACTTGGTGGATTCATTACTCAAGCACTTGCAGAGAAGCATTCAGATCTCTTCAGCGCTGCAGCACCACTGTGTATGGCTAGCGATGTCACTCCGCTTATGACAATGGCAGGAGATGCACTCTGGGGAATCAAGACTTTCTTTGATCCAACAATCAAGGGCGGTAATTACTCAGCTGGAGCTGCAGGTTATGCCGAAGCGATGGGCGACCTAGTAAAGGTCTTCACAGTTATCGGAGCACTGCAGGCAGCTTTTGCAGCTAATGCCTCGACACCTGCATGGCCAGCGACTTCTAAAGTTCCTGATGCCATCAAGGGGATTCCTTCACGAAGCGCACTTGTAATGGTTGCGTTGATGTCTGGAATTCCGTTGCAATCAGCTCACTTTGATTCAACATCAGCACCATCAGTGTTGCCTGTTGCATCACAAACCTCATTCATCCTTGCGATTAACCCTGCCTTCGCAGCTCTTGAGAACGTGGCAAACGCTGCAGCACTTGCAGTTCTTGCAACGCATGATCTTGAGCTACAAGCTGGCGGTGCAGTATTTGATAACACTGCTACTGACTACGCAGCACGTATTGCAGAAGAACAGTTCATCTGGGCTTCAGCACTTTCTGGTAACTCAGGAATCGGTGGACTTCTCAGTGTTCTTGCTGCATCACCACGCGCTAAGGCAAACCCAGCTGCAGTAGCGAAGTTGAATACACTTGCTTCGCATTCTGGAAAGGTTGATATCCCAACCATTCTCTTTACGGGCACTGCTGATCCTGTAACTACTGCTGGAAACCAGCAGTCAGTTGTTGATAAGTATGCAACGTATTGGGCAGATAAGTGGGTAGCTGCAAGGAAGGCAGGAGATCGCAAGCGTCCTGCTAACAACCAGCTAGTCCTTTGGAACCTGCCACCTGAGAAGTACACCAAGTACACAGCTGCTGGAGCACCAGATACATCTGTTCCTGCTGCAAGTGGTACTAACCACTGTAACTTCACCACTAAGCAGTACGTAGCAATAGCAGAACTACTTGCATATGCGGCTGACAATGGGAAGAACCTTTCAGGAGGTCCAATGCTCACCAAGATTCGTAAGGCAGGAAATATGACTTACGATCGTGGGTATACGGCTCCAAGGTTGAAGTACTACGGAGGATAATCTCTAGTAATACATCGAGGGTAATAAACGGGGGCTTCGGGAAACCGAGGCCCCCGTTTCCTTTACTCTTAAGCGGTGAAGATTGAAATAGCAACAGCGCAGCAGATGCTTGATTTGGGCATCTTTCTTTCTACTCAACTCAAAGCTGGCGATCTCATTCTCATTAATGGCCCCCTTGGCGCAGGTAAAACAGTTTTAGCACAAGGTATTGGCAAAGGTTTAGGAATAGATGACATCACATCTCCAACGTTTGTAATCTCTAGAACACATAAAGGTGTACTGCCCATGATTCATGTGGATGCATACCGTCTCATTGACACAGAAAATCCCAATCTTTTTTTGGATGATTTGGATTTAGATATTGAAAACTCAGTAACAGTTGTTGAATGGGGCGGGGCTGAATCTGCTCGCCTGAGTGAAGACCGATTAGAGATAAGCATTGATAGGACAAATGAGATTCGCCAAGTTGAGATTAAAGCTATTGGTGCGCGCTGGAATGGTTTTGCGCTATGACAATTACTTTAGCCATAGATACTTCTACCTCTCGCACATCAGTTGCTGTTGTTGAGGATGGAGTAATGCTTTGGAGTGGGCACCGTGATGGTGCGACAGAACATGGCCCAGCGCTGCCTTCTCTAGTTCAAGAAGGCATACAAGGTTTCGCAATTGAAGCAGTTGTCGTTGGAATGGGTCCTGGTCCCTATACAGGTCTTCGCGTTGGTATTGCTTTTGCCGAAAGCTTTGCATTAGCTCGAGGTATTGCAGTTCGTGGTGTTTGCTCGCTAGATGCAATAGCTGCACAAGTAAATGAAAGAGATTTCATTGTCACCGTTGATGCAAGACGCAAAGAAGTTTATTGGGCACGCTATAAAGATGGCGTGCGAATTGGTGAACCAGCAGTAAGTTTTCCGGCAGATGTAGCAGGTGCTCCCATCCATGCCGATTTGTTTCCAGATATGAACGCGCTAGTTGCACTTAGCGGAAATATCACTGAACCTATATATCTCAGACGACCAGATGCAGTGGCAACGGCGGATCGAAAATGATTACTTACCGTGATGCTAACTCGATGGATATTCCGGTTCTGGTTTCATTAGATAAAGAGTTATTTCCATATTCACCTTGGTCATCAGGGCAATATCGTGAAGAGATATCTGCTCCCACACGTCGCTTTATTGTGGCCGTGGATGAAGGACAAAGTGTTGTTGGTTATGCAGGTGTTTTTGCACCTGGAGGAGCAGAGGCAGATATTTTGACCGTTGGCGTTATCGCCCAGCATCGCGGGCAGGGGATAGCGCGCCATTTAATGGCAGGTATTACCGAATGGGCAATAGCCCAAGGCTCAATTGCCATGATGCTAGAAGTTAAGACAGATAACGTTGCAGCGATTTCTCTGTATGAATCACTTGGATATTCAAAGCTAAATATTCGAAAAGATTACTTTGGTAGTGGTTTAGATGCCTTAGTCATGCGCAAGGAGCTGCCATGAGTGAGCCTCTGGTACTTGGAATTGAGACTTCATGTGATGAGACTGCAGTTGGGATCGTCCGCGGTCGCACATTGCTGGCAAATGTCATTGCCTCTAGCGTTGAAGAACATGCGCGCTTTGGGGGAGTTGTCCCTGAAATTGCTAGCCGTGCGCATTTAGAGGCGATGCAGCCAACGATTAAAAAGGCGCTAGCTGATGCGAAGGTTTCACTTAGCGACATTGATGCCATTGCAGTCACAGCAGGACCTGGTTTAGTAGGTGCGCTGCTTGTGGGTGTGGGATCTGCTGCAGGTCTTGCTATTGGTTTGGATAAACCGATTTATGCAGTCAATCATCTTTCTGCCCACATCAGCGTTGATTACTTAACTCATAAGCAAGAGATTGAGCCAACGATTGCACTTCTAGTTAGTGGTGGTCACTCTTCACTTCTTCAGGTTAATGACATTACGTCATCGGTAGTGAAGTTAGGCCAAACCATTGATGATGCTGCCGGTGAGGCCTTTGACAAAATAGCTAGAGTAATGAAGTTAGGTTTTCCAGGAGGTCCTGCAATTGATGCGATGGCAAAAGAGGGCAAGGCAACTGCCATTGATTTTCCACGTGGGCTAACAACTTCCAATGATTGGCAAACACGACCCTATGACTTTTCATTCTCAGGTTTAAAGACCGCTGTTGCTAGATATCTAGAAAGCGTTCCAGATTATGTTCGCGCCGATGTTGCAGCCTCTTTCCAAGAATCTATTGTTGATGTCTTGATGCTAAAGGCGCTGGCGGCATGTAAGGAGAGCGGGATTGATTGCCTGGTTATCGCTGGAGGCGTTGCCGCTAACTCCAGACTAAGAGCAGTCGCCGAGCAACGCTGCGAAAAGGCGGGTATTACATTGAGGATCCCAGCCCCAGGCCTTTGCACCGATAACGGAGCGATGGTGGCCAGCCTGGGCGCTCTAATGGCAGCAGCTGGGCGTGAGCCAAGCCCTGTGGCATTTGATGCCGATTCCAGCCTGCCAGTAACAGTTGTGAGCCTGTCCTAGCCGATTTGCCGTTGGGAATAGCCCCGTCTAACCTTGCGTTAGCACTCACGGGTCCACACTGCTAACCGGGCCCGCACGAGGAAATCTGAACTAAAAGGAGTTAGGCACATGGCCATTAAGCCACTAGAAGATCGCATCGTAATCAAGACAAACGAAGCTGAAACAACAACAGCATCTGGTCTTGTTATCCCAGATACAGCAAAAGAAAAGCCACAAGAGGGCACTGTTATTGCAGTTGGTCCAGGTCGCTTTGATGATGGTGTCCGCGTTCCAATGGATGTCAAAGTTGGCGATGTAGTGCTTTATAGCAAGTACGGCGGAACTGAAATCAAGCACGGTGGAGATGACCTCTTGGTTCTTTCAGCACGCGACATTCTCGCTGTAATCGAGAAGTAAATGGGAAAATCCCTTCAATTCGACGAGCAAGCACGTCGAGCAATGGAACGTGGCGTCAACATTCTTGCTGACACCGTCAAAGT
>JBEATO010000146.1:0-9190 GCA_041161945.1 Actinomycetota bacterium | reverse complement strand
CGCGAAGAGTTCCCTTACGCAATCCGTCAGGTCTCTGAAGCACTTGGTTCAAATGGATCAACATCTATGGGATCAGTGTGTGCATCAACTCTTGCGCTTTATAACGCAGGCGTTCCACTACGCGCACCAGTTGCAGGTATTGCAATGGGTCTTATCTCTGACACTGTCGATGGCAAGGTCGAGTACGTAGCACTCACTGACATTCTTGGTGCAGAAGATGCATTTGGCGATATGGACTTTAAAGTCGCCGGAACAAAGGATTTCGTTACAGCGTTGCAGCTAGATACAAAGCTTGATGGAATTCCAGCATCAGTACTAGCTGGTGCATTGCACCAAGCTAAGGAAGCGCGCCTTGCGATTCTTGATGTAATGAATGAAGCAATTGATGGCCCAGATGAGATGAGCCCATTTGCTCCACGCATTATCTCTGTCAAGATTCCAGTTGATCAGATCGGCGCGGTAATCGGGCCTAAGGGCAAGATTATTAACCAGATTCAAGATGAGACTGGCGCAGATATTTCAATTGAAGATGACGGCACAATTTACATCGGCGCAGTTGATGGTCCATCAGCTGAAGCTGCACGTGCTCAAATCAATGCAATTGCTAACCCACAGATGCCAGAAGTTGGAGAGCGTTACCTCGGTACCGTTGTAAAGCTTGCTGCATTTGGTGCCTTCATCTCATTGATGCCAGGAAAAGATGGCTTGCTCCACGTATCTCAGATTCGCAAGATGCATGGTGGAAAGCGCATTGAGAACTTGGAAGAAGTCATGAAGGTTGGCGACAAGATTCAGGTTGAAATCGGCGAGATTGATCCAAAGGGCAAGTTGTCTTTGGTTCCAGTTCTTGAAGATGGAACAACTGGTTCTGCTGAATAAATGAGCGTTCGTCGTTCAGTTTTACCTAGCGGTCTGCGCATCGTCACTGAAGAAGTTTCTTCGGTGCGCAGTGCCGCAATTGGTATCTGGGTAAATGTTGGATCTCGTGATGAATCCCCGGCAACTGCTGGGGCTTCTCACTTTCTAGAGCATTTACTCTTTAAAGGAACTGCCCGACGCAATGCACTTGAAATCTCATCATCGATTGAATCAGTCGGTGGCGAGATGAATGCTTTTACATCAAAGGAATACACCTGCTTCTATGCACGTGTCATTGATACCGATTTACCTATGGCAATCGATGTAATTTCAGATTTGATTACATCCTCTGTTGTTTCAGCCCTTGATGTTGATGCTGAGCGCAAGGTTGTTTTGGAAGAAATCGCTATGCGCGATGATGACCCAAGTGACTTAGTCCATGATTTATATGCCGAGACTTATTACGGGGATACTCCACTAGGGCATCCGATTTTAGGAACAGTTGCCTCAATTAAGGGTATGTCTCGCAATACCGTTAATAACTATTACAAGAAGCGTTATTTGCCCCAAGATCTTGTTGTTGCAGTTGCTGGAAACATTAAGCACAAAAAAGTTGTTGCTATGGTTGAAGCAGCCCTTTCTGTTGATGGTTTTCTAGATGTTATGGGTGCGCCTGTGCTTCGCTCAAATGCACAGGATAGAAAAGCTAAACAGCAAAGTGTTGGATTAATCTCGCGCAAGACTGAACAAGCTCATATGTTTTATGGCATGGAGGGCGTTGCCCGTCATGATGATCGCCGCTTTGCAATGGGAGTTTTAGCTTCTGCTCTAGGTGGTGGAATGTCATCTCGCTTGTTCCAAGAGATTCGTGAAAAGCGTGGTCTTGCATACTCTGTCTATGCCTATGCCCAGCAATATGCAGGCAGTGGTCAGATTGGTTTTTATGCAGGGTGTAATCCAACAAAGGCCGTTGAAGTTGTGGAGATTATTCGCGAAGTTCTAGCTGATGTTGTTAATAATGGAATGACGCACGAAGAGATTGAGAGAGCTAAGGGAGCAGTCCGTGGCTCACTAGTTTTGAGCCAAGAGGACTCAGGCTCACGCATGTTTAGAATTGGTAAGAATGAGATTGTTTACGGTCAGGTTACGGGCTTTGACGATATTTTGAAATCTATTTCACGCGTAAATGAGCAGGACATACGGGAAATTGCTGGCGCCTTTTTGACTAAAACGCCTACGCTTGCACTTGTAGGTCCCTTTAAAAACACGTCGAAATTTGAAAAGGTGTTGAAATGATTAACGTTGCAGTACTAGGTGCAAAAGGTCGCATGGGTTCAGAGGTCGTAAAGGCCGTTGAATCAGCTGAAGGCCTGAGCCTTGTTGCTGCGCTAGATCTTGGAGATTCACTTGATCAACTCAAGGATTCTGGAGCAAAAGTAGTTGTTGATTTCACTACACCAGATTCGGTCATGGCAAACCTTGAATTTCTCATTAACAATGGAATAAACGTTGTTGTGGGAACAACTGGCTTTGATGCAAACAAGCTTGCGACCGTAGAAAAACTCTTAAAGGCTAATCCTGGAGTTGGTGTGTTAATTGCCCCTAACTTTGCAATTGGCGCAGTTTTAATGATGGAATTTGCTGAGAAAGCAGCGCGCTATTTCGAGTCAGCCGAAATTATTGAACTTCATCACCCATTGAAAGTTGATGCACCAAGTGGCACCGCATCTCGCACAGCAGAGCTCATGAGCAAAGCCCGTAAAGAGGCAGGCCTTGGAGCCCAACCAGATGCAACAACAACGGCCCTAGATGGTGCTCGTGGTTCAAAAGTGGGAGATATTCCAGTGCACTCAGTGCGTGCACGAGGATTAGTAGCACACCAAGAAGTAATTCTTGGGGGACTAGGTGAGACGTTAACGATTCGTCACGATTCACTTGATCGAGCAGGATTTATGCCGGGAGTAATCCTTGGTATTAGAAATGTTGTTTCACATCCAGGCCTGACACATGGCCTAGACAAGTTCATGTAAAGGGAGATCCACATGTCAAAAGATCAAATCACAATGTATGGCGCCGACTGGTGCGGAGATTGCCGCCGTTCAAAGCGCTTATTTGAAGAGCTCAACGTTGAATACACACTCATCGATGTTGATGCAGATTTAAGTGCTGCAGACAAGGTTAAAGAGATTAACGGCGGAGCTCAGTCGATTCCTGTGATTGTTTTCTCTGACGGCACTCACTTAACTGAACCATCAGATAATGACTTAAAGGCAAAGCTTCAAGCTCTCAAAATTATCTAAAGCCAGTTATAGATTGCAGCCGATGTAAAGGCTGCGCTTAGTACTACAACTGGAAATGGTGCCTTAAGCAATAGCGCCACAACGGCGGCAGCCAAACCAGCTAATCGATGATCAATCATCAACTGTGATTTTTCGGTAAATGTCTGAACGGCAACTAGTGCGCTCAGAAGTGCAATAGGAATCAGCGCGTTAATGGATTGCACTTTAGGGTGGGCAAAAATTCGCTCTGGAACATTATGTCCGGCGTATTTAAGAGCAAAAGCAATCACGCTCGTGCCTATCGTTGCAATCCAAAATGAGTTCATTTGCGCAGTCCTACCGCTACGGCAATAAATGCAGTTGCAATGATTGGAAGTCCTGCCGGCAGAATAGGTGTCATAGCTAGAGCAAAGATCATGCAACCAACGGCAAGTGCTCGATCACGATTAGTTTTTAAGCGTGGCCACACAAGACCTAAGAACGCGGCTGGGACCGCAGAATCAAGACCCCATGCACGTATATCGCCCATGGCTTGTGCGCCAAGAGCGCCAGCAACTGTGAAGAGATTCCAGAATAGAAATACACCAAAGCCCGTAAGCCAAAAACCCTGGCGCATGGCTTTTTCTCCGCGAACTTCTTGACCTAATGCAACTGCAGTTGATTCATCTATTGTTATCTGCGCGGCAACAATTCGCTTGAATCCTTTTACTTTCAATCGAGGCGCCATGATCACGCCATACACACCATTTCGAATTCCAAGTAGGGAGGCAGTTGCAATTCCACTTAATGCACCGCCGCCAGCACCGAGAACTCCAATAACTGCGAACTGTGATGCACCTGAAAATGTTAGAAGTGATAACAAGCACGTTTGTAGAAGTGAAAAACCATTTGCAACCGCAGCGGCTCCGAAAGCCGTTCCATAGGCCCCAACTGTGATGGAAACGCTCAGAGAATCTCGCAATGTGGTTGATTCAATTCTGGACACGCAGACATTCTGCCGTAGATATCCAAAGACTCAAACCCGGCCCCTTATAGGGTGAGGCCATGGCTGAGGAAATCATATTTAGAGACGATGTAACCGTTGAATTAGTAAAAGCCAGTGCAAGTGATGCCGACGTAATCTGGGCAGCACGTGTTTCAACTGCTGGTGAGCAATCAATGGAAGAGATTGGTGAAGACCCTGTTCGCTCTGCCGGATTAATCAACTACCTTGCACGTGAGCGCCATGGATCACCTTTCGAACATACCTCCATGACTTTCTTTATCTCTGCACCGATCTTTGTATTTCGTGAATTCATGCGCCACCGCATCGCTTCATACAATGAAGAAAGTGGTCGCTACCGCGAATTGAAACCTGTTTTCTATGTTCCATCAAAAGATCGCAAGCTTGTGCAAGTTGGTAAAACTGGTGCATACACATTTGAAGATGGAACTAAAGAGCAATTTGAAATTACAACTAACTCTATGAAAGCCGCCTACGTTGTTGCATACGATAGTTATCAAAAGATGTTAGATGCAGGTGTCGCGCGCGAAGTTGCACGTGCTGTTTTGCCTGTGGCGACGTATTCATCTATGTATGTTTCAATGAATGCCCGTGCGCTCATGAACTTTTTATCCCTTCGTACATCCCGCGAAGGCTCACACTTTCCAAGCTATCCACAACGCGAAATTGAGATGGTTGCCGAGAAAATGGAAGCCGAATTCGCAAAATTAATGCCACTCACATACGGGGCCTTCGAAAAGTCTGGTCGCATCGCCCCATAAAACGGGTAGAGTTGCCCGCATGAGTACGCCAGCGCCATTTGGCCGCATGTTGACCGCAATGGTCACGCCATTTAAAAAAGATGGCTCCATTGATTGGGATGGCGTTGAAAAAATCGCAGATCATCTCGTTAAAACAGGTCACGATGGCATCGTTGTAAACGGAACAACAGGTGAAGCTCCTACGACTAAATCCTCTGAAAAAGAAGAGATCATCAAGGTTGTTAAGCGTGTAGTTGGAGCAAACATCAAGGTTGTCTCTGGTGCTGGCGATAATGAAACAGATTATTCAATCAACCAAGCCAAGCGCAGCGAAGCAGCTGGTGCTGATGGAATTTTGGTAGTTACTCCCTATTACAACAAGCCACCGCAAGCAGGTATCAAGGCTCACTTCTTAGCTATGGCAAATGCAACTGGTTTACCAATGATGCTCTATGACATTCCTGGCCGCACAGGAGTAGAGATTGAATCAGACACAATCGTTGAACTCTTTGAACACCCTTCAATCGTTGCGCTTAAAGATGCAAAAGGAAATGTTGCTGCAACCTCTTGGGTAATCAAGCGTTGCGGAATCCCTGTGTATTCAGGTGATGACATCCTCAATTTGCCACTTCTATCAGTGGGAGCAGTTGGATTTGTTTCAGTGTGTGGTCACACAGTTGGATCAGAGCTCAAAGAAATGCTTAATTCTTGGTTTGCGGGCAATCCTGCGCGCGCACTAGAAATTCATCAGCAATTACTTCCAGTATTTACCGGAACATTCCGCACACAAGGTGCCATCATGACAAAAGCGGCACTTACATTAATGGGTCTACCTGGTGGATATACCCGTCTTCCTCTAGTCGATGCAACAGACGCGCAAGTTGCGCAGTTGCGTGACGACCTACGCGCAGGTGGCGTAGCAATTAAAAAATGAATCATCCTCACCCAGATCTTGGAACACCCTCAACTTTAGTTAAAGGGGGATTGCGTATTGTCGCCTTGGGCGGCTTAGGTGAAATCGGTCGAAACATGACCGTATTTGAAACTAAAGGGAAGCTATTAATTGTTGACTGTGGCGTTCTATTTCCTGAAGATACACAGCCAGGAATCGATTTAATCCTTCCGGATTTCTCATATATTCGTGATCGCCTAGATGATGTTGTTGGCGTATTTTTAACTCATGGCCACGAAGACCATATCGGAGCAGTTCCTTATCTATTGCGCGAACGTGGGGACATTGCTATTTATGGATCAGCTCTCACGCTGGCCCTTGTCACTGCAAAGCTGAAAGAGCATCGCATCACTCCACTCACACGAGAAGTTCGTGAAGGCGGACATGAAGATGTTGGACCATTTGAACTTGAGTTTGTTGCTGTAAACCATTCGATTCCAGATGCATTAGCAGTTGTTATCAACACTGATGCTGGCCGAGTTCTGGCAACGGGTGATTTTAAGATGGATCAACTTCCACTTGATGGTCGTATTACAGATCTGCGTACTTTTGCTCGTTTAGGTGAAGAAGGCGTTGACCTATTTATGGTGGATTCAACGAATGCAGACATTCCTGGCTTTACTCCATCAGAGCGTGAAATTATGCCCGCCCTTAATCGCGTTATCGGCTCAACTAAGCGCCGAGTAATTGTGGCTTCATTTTCATCCCACGTGCACCGCGTTCAGCAAGTAATTGACACTGCAGCTATTCATAATAGAAAAGTCATTTTTATTGGACGCTCTATGGTTCGCAACATGAAGATTGCACAAGATATGGGTTACCTAACAATTCCACCTGGAATTGTTATGGATGCCAAGGATCTTGACTCCTTTGATGACAATGTTGTTTTGATTTGCACAGGTTCACAAGGTGAACCGATGGCAGCCCTATCGCGTATGGCAAATGGTGATCATCAGATTCGCGTGGGCGAGGGTGACACAGTTATTTTGGCTTCATCACTGATTCCTGGAAATGAGAACTCAGTCTTTAGAGTCATTAATGAACTCACTCGCTTTGGTGCCAAAGTCGTTCATAAAGCTAATGCCATGGTCCACGTCTCAGGACATGCTGCTGCAGGAGAACTTCTCTACTGCTATAACATCGTTAAGCCGCGATATGTCATGCCAATCCACGGCGAATGGCGTCATATGAAGGCAAATGCTGAACTTGCAATTCAAGCCGGACTTCCACGATCAAATGCTTTGATTATTGAAAATGGCGTAGTGGTTGATTTAATCGATCATGAAGCATCAGTTGTTGGCGCTGTGCCATGTGGATTTGTTTATGTCGATGGACAAAGTATTGGTGACATTACTGAGGCATCACTCAAGGATCGTCGCATTCTTGGTGAAGAGGGATTCATCTCTGTCATTGTGGTGATTGATTCACAAAGCGGAAAGATCGTTGCTGGACCAGATATCCATGCACGTGGATTCAATGAAGATATGGCGCTCTTTGATGATGTGAAATTAAAGATTGAGAAGGCATTGGCTGCTGCAGTTGCTGAAGGAATTAATGGAACTCATCAGCTTTCACAGATTGTCCGAAAGACCGTTGGTGGATGGGTTGGGGGAGAACATCGCCGAAAGCCGATGATTGTCCCTGTTGTTATTGAAGTTTAAGAACGGCGCGCCTAGGCGCTAAGAAATTACTCATCCTTTACGATGAGGAGTGTGGCTAAGAAAAAATCTAAATCCAAAAGCGGTGCTGTAGGTGGCGCGCTCGGAAGAGGCTTAGCTGCAATCTGGCGATTCATCGCAAAAATTCTTGGAAACTCAGTTCGCTTTATTGCCCGTGGTGCTCGTGAATTAGATCCAGCACATCAGCGAGATGGAATGGCCTTTCTCATTCTTATTCTCGCACTCGTTGCAACGGCCGGAACTTGGTTTCATGCTGACAATATTGTTGGCCGTGCGGTCTATGCATTTGTTTATGGCGGCTTTGGTCGCATCGGCTTTGTAACACCCGTTGTTCTGATTTATTTTGCATTTAAGTTGTTTAGAACCCCTGAGGACAAAGCGGCAATTGGTCGAGTTGTTGTTGGCACATTGACGCTTCTACTTTCTTCAACTGGTATTGCACATTTACTCAACGGCTCAACCGGCACTGGTGCCACCGCAATGCGCGAAGGCGGTGGCTGGATTGGTTACGCAGTAACCACGCCGTTGGTCTCACTGATGACTTCAGTGCTGACCTATCCAGTATTAGTACTTGTATTCATCTTCGGTTTATTAGTTGTAACAGCAACTCCGGTTTCACAAGTTCTAGATCGCTTTACATCTAGCGCTAGTTGGCTATGGGCCAAACGCCCTGAAAGATCTATCAAGGTTGAAGATTTTGAAATCACTGACACCCCACCTTTTGAAACACCTATCGTCGCTGCTTGGAACGAGCCGGTAGAAGATGATGAAGAGTTAGATGAAGAGAGCTTTGATGAAGAGTTCACAGTTCCTATTCCTATCTCTCCTGTCATAACTCCAGAAACTGTTACCAAGCGCCCTGAACAACTCTTGCTCACTCCTGATTCAACATATGAACTGCCGCCTGCGGATTTACTGCGCACAGGCCCAGCTGCAAAAGCTAAAAGCAAAGCAAATGATTTAGTGGTGGCAGCGCTGACTGAAGTCTTTGCTCAATTTGAAATTGATGCCCAAGTGACTGGCTTTATGCGTGGGCCAACGGTTACACGCTATGAAGTTGAGCTGGGAAATGCCGTCAAAGTTGAGCGCATTACCGCCCTTGCTAAGAATATTTCTTATGCTGTTGCAAGTAGTGATGTGCGAATCCTTTCTCCTATTCCAGGGAAATCTGCAGTGGGAATTGAAATCCCAAATGCTGATCGTGAAATCGTTGCCTTAGGCGATGTTTTGCGCTCATCGGTTGCTGGTCAGGATCACCACCCCATGTTGGTTGCACTTGGAAAAGATGTTGAAGGCAACTTTGTGTGTGCAAACCTTGCAAAAATGCCTCACCTTTTAGTTGCAGGTGCTACTGGTGCTGGTAAATCTTCAATGATTAACGCCATGATTACATCGATTTTGGTGCGTGCTACACCGGATGAAGTTCGCTTAGTGCTAATTGATCCTAAGCGCGTAGAGCTAACTGCCTATGAAGGTATTCCACATTTAATTACACCAATTATTACTAATCCAAAAAAGGCAGCTGATGCACTCACCTGGGTAGTGCGTGAGATGGATTTGCGCTATGAAGATCTTTCAACATTTGGCTTTAGACATATTGATGATTTCAACAAGGCTGTTCGTGCTGGCAAAGTAATCGTGCCCCCTGGAAGTGATCGCACGGTTGAGCCTTATCCATA
>JBEATO010000126.1:0-5875 GCA_041161945.1 Actinomycetota bacterium | reverse complement strand
AGATAAGAAGAGGTTCGAACCGTGCCAGTACCAAAGCGAAAAATGTCGCGTTCAAAGACGCGCTCACGCCGTAGCCAGTGGAAGACAACTGCTGCCTCTTTAGCAACATGCGGACAATGCCAATCTCCAAAGCTTCAACACACAGCATGTCCAACATGCGGTACATATAACAGCCGCCAAGTTCTAGAGGTTTGATCTGAGTTCTGTGCTCAATGAAGCGCTGGGGGTTGAAATTGAACCCTCACTTCTGGAGTTAGCTTTTACACATCGCTCATTTGCATATGAATCTGCGAGTAAAGAAACTAACGAGCGTCTTGAATTTCTTGGAGATTCCGTTCTCGGTTTAATTGTTACTGAAGAACTTTATAAGCGTTATCCAGATTTAGATGAATCACGTTTATCACCGCTGCGCTCAGGTGTAGTTAACATGCGTGCGCTCGCAGATATTGCGCGCACATTAGAACTTGGTCAATACATTCGCCTGGGTAAAGGTGAAGAAGTTACAAACGGGCGCGATAAAAACTCACTTCTTGCAGATGCTCTAGAAGCCTTAATTGGAGCTATTTATCTTCAATGTGGCTTTGATAAGTGTACTGAAATTGTGCGCAGATTGATTGCATCAACTATGGATTCTGCCGTTGCACGTGGAGCTGGTTTAGATGGAAAGACAGCCCTTCAAGAGTTAGCAGCCAGCCTTGGAAAAGGTGCACCTGAGTATGTTGTTACTGAACAAGGCCCAGATCACGATAAAGATTTCACGGCTACGGCAATGGTTGCTGGAAACGCTGTGGCGGTGGGAACCGGAAAAAGCAAGCGAGAGGCTGAGCAAGTAGCTGCCCGTATTGCATATGAAACTCTAAAAACTGAGCTACCCCAGCAGTAATATCGACGAAAACAAGCACGCGGCGCGATAGGTTTACCGCGTGTATCTCAAGAGCATGACCCTCAAGGGCTTTAAGTCCTTTGCCTCCAGCACAACGCTGCGTCTTGAGCCCGGTATCACTTGCGTTGTTGGTCCTAATGGTTCGGGTAAAAGTAACGTTGTTGATGCCCTCACCTGGGTTATGGGTGAACAGGGTGCAAAATCCCTTCGCGGCGGCAAGATGGAAGATGTTATTTTCGCTGGAACAAGCGGACGTGCACCACTTGGTCGCGCAGAAGTCTCATTAACAATTGATAACACTGATGGCGCATTACCTATCGACTACACCGAAGTAACTATTTCTCGCATTCTCTTCCGAAATGGTCAATCTGAATATCAAATCAATGGTGAAGCATCTCGCTTGCTTGATATTCAAGAACTTCTGAGCGACTCAGGTATTGGCCGCGAAATGCACGTCATTGTTGGTCAGGGCCAACTAGATGCAATTTTGATGGCAACTCCAGAGGAACGTCGTGGATTTATTGAAGAAGCCGCTGGTGTGCTCAAGCATCGCAAGCGTAAAGAAAAAGCTTTGCGCAAACTTGATTCGATGCAAGCCAATATGGCGCGTGTTCAAGATTTAACTGTTGAACTACGTCGCCAACTTCGTCCGCTAGGAAAGCAAGCAGAGGTTGCAAAGAAGGCGGCAACAATTCAGGCAGATCTACGCGATGCCAAACTTCGTTTATTTGCCGATGATTTTATTTCAATGTCTCGCACCTTAGATGCAGAGGTTGCAGATGAAACAGCATTGCGTCAAAAGCGTGCAGAAGTTGATAGAGAGTTAGAAACTATTCGCTCTCGCGAAGAAGCGCTCGATGCACAATCAGCAGTTGAAACTCCATTACTTGTCCAAGCTCAAGAGACTTATTACCAATTAAATTCTCTACGTGAAAAATTCCGTGGAACACAAAGTCTTGCCCAAGAGCGCTCACGCTTTCTCAATGAAGAGGCTGAAGAAGCTCGTTCAGCAGGAAGAGATCCTGAAGCGCTAGAAAAAGAAGCTCAAGTTCTGCGTAATGAAGAAAATGCTTTACGCAATAACATTAATGAGGCGCGCACGGCATTAACTGTGGCAACTAGTGCGTTAGCAACTGCTGAACAAGCGCTAAAGATGGATGAAGATAAAATCGCTGCAGCAATGCGCGCTATTGCCGATGCCCGCGAAGGAACTGCGCGCCAAGAAGGCCATATCAAATCACTTCAAGCACGCCTTGAAGCAATCGCAGAGGAAATCGCTCGTCTGACTAAAGCCCGCGACGATGCCCAGCAGCGCGTGGATAGCGCATCACGTGAATACGCATCCTTTGAACTTGAAATTGCTAGCGCTGACTCTGGCGAACTAGGTCTTGATTCTGCTTTTGAAAGCGCCAAGAACGCACTCGATTCCTCTAAGACAAAGCTAGGGGTATTAGTTGATTCTGAGCGTGCAGCAGATCGTGAGAGAAATGCCGTTGAATCTAAGTTAGAAGCGATGAAGTTAACCTCACAAAACCGCGATGGTGCATCGGCTCTTATGCGCGATTCACGCGGCGTGCACATCTTGGGCTCAATTGCCTCACTCATTGAAATTGATAATGGTTGGGAATCAGCAGCAGCGGCTGCCCTTGGAACATTAGCTGATGCAATTGTCGTTCAGGATTTATCTTCAGCTGTAACAGCGCTGACCACACTTCGTGATCAAAACTTAGGCCAGGCCGATGTCTTGGTATACGAGGCAGGCAATAGTGGAACTTCAAATATCCCTGCTGGATTAAACGCTCTTTCTTCTCACATTCGCTCACATTCCATTGGTGAGCTGATTTCATCGCTACTAGCTTCAACAGTGGTTGCTGAAAACGCCAGAGATGCCGAAGCAATCCTTCGCTCACACCCATCAGTAACTGTTGTTACACGCGATGGCGATGTGATTACTAAGGTTCGTGCACGTGGTGGTTCTAAATCATCATCTTCGCTCATTGAGATCAAAGCCTTAATTGAAAGCCTTGAAACCAAGCTCACTGAGATTACTCACACATGCGATCGCCTAAAGTTTGAGATTGCAACTGCAACTACTGAGGTTGCCGATCGCCAAAGTTCATTTGATGTTGCACTCTCAAAGCTCAATGAATCTGATGCACGCATCGCCTCTATCACTGAGCAGCTAGCTGTTTCTGGACAGAACATGAAGTCGGCTCTAGCTGAAGTTGAGCGCCTGAATACATCTATTCAAGAGGCAAGTTCAGCAAAGAACCGTGATGAGGGTGAGCTAGTAATTGCACAGAACCAACTGCATCAACAGGGCGTTGTTGCAGAGCCTGATCACACCTTTACTGAAAACTTACGCAACGCTGTTTCACTTGCACGCACAACTGAAGTTGAAGCCCGCTTAGCAGTTAGAACAATTGAAGAGCGCGTTGATTCAGTAGCAGCACGCGCTAAGGCCCTTGAAGATTCCGCACGCAATGAACGCGAAGCATCAGAGCGCGCCATTGTTCGTAGAGGCGCGCGAGCACGCGCGGCAGTGATATCTCAAGCAATTGCTGAATCTGCCTATGAAGTTCTTATCCATATCGAGCGCTCCATTGCCAAAGCTGCAACAGAGCGCGCACGTTTAGAGGGATCACGAACAGCTAGAGATGGTGAAACTCTCACCGTTCGCACACGTGGCCGTGAATTAACTGCAGAGCTTGAACAACTGACATCTAGTGTTCACAAAGATGAGATTGCACGCGCAGAACAGCGTATGCGTATTGAAACTCTTGAAAATAAGACGATGGAAGAGTTTGGAATTGATACTCAGGTTCTAGTTGCTGAATACGGTCCAGATAAAGATGTTCCAACATTCTTTGAGAATGAAGCCGGGGAGATCGTCACAACTGAGCTCATTCCTTATCGCCGCGACCAACAGGAAAAGCGATTGGCATCTGCTGAGCGCTCTCTTACTTTGTTAGGCAAGATCAATCCGTTAGCACTTGATGAGTTCTCTACTCTTGAAGAGCGATTAAAGTTCTTAGCTGAGCAGCTAGAAGATTTGAAGAACACGAAGAAAGACTTGCTCGACATCATCAAAGAGGTTGATGACCGCGTGCAGTCAATCTTTATGGAGGCTTTTGAATCAACGGCTATGCATTTTGAAGATATCTTCTCCCGACTATTTCCTGGTGGAGATGGCCGCTTAATTTTGACCGATCCTGATAACCCACTAACAAGTGGTGTTGATGTTGAAGCTCGCCCACCTGGAAAGCGCATTAAGCGTTTATCTCTACTTTCAGGTGGAGAAAAGTCACTCACAGCAGTTGCCATGTTGGTTGCAATCTTTAAAGCGCGTCCTAGCCCGTTCTATGTCCTCGATGAAGTTGAAGCGGCCCTAGATGATGTGAACTTAGGACGACTCCTTGTTATTTTGGAAGAGCTTCGTGCAAGTTCACAGCTAATCATCATTACGCACCAGAAGCGCACAATGGAGATTGCTGATGCTCTCTACGGCGTGACTATGCGCGGTGATGGAGTAACTGAAGTTATTTCTCAGCGTTTGCGCGAATCTGACGCAAGTTAAGTAAGACTTTCTCATGGGTTTATTTAGCAAATTCATTGCCAAAATCAAAGGAACAAATGATTTCGCTCCAGCTGACTGGAAAGAGCTCGAAGAAGACTTACTTCTTTCTGACTTAGGCCCATCGCTAACCAAAGAGTTCTTAGAGCAAGCCCGTAAAGTTAAGAGTGAGAACGCTCAAGAAGCACTTTCACAGATTTTATCTACACACCTTTCTTCCAAAGATCGTGGGGCTCTACTAGGCCAAGAAACAACAGTCATCATGGTTGTTGGCGTCAATGGAACGGGAAAGACAACAAGTGTTGCAAAGCTTGCAGCACAGCTAAAAACAGGCGGAAAGAAAGTTGTGATGGCAGCAGGAGATACCTTTCGTGCTGCAGCAGTTGAGCAGTTACAAACCTGGGGGATGAGAATTGGTGTTGAGGTAGTTTCAGGAAAAGCTAATGGTGATCCTGCATCAGTGGCATTTGATGCAGCTAAGAAAGCACAAGAGAGTAAAGCTGATTTTCTGATTATCGACACAGCAGGGCGACTACACAATAAGAATGATTTGATGGCTGAGCTTGAAAAAGTGAAGCGAGTTGTCGAGAAAGTCTTTCCAATTAATGAAGTCTTATTAGTAATTGATGCAACAACTGGACAAAATGGTTTGCAGCAGGCAAAGATTTTTACAGAAGCAGTACAAGTGAGTGGAATTATCCTTACCAAGATAGACGGAAGCGCCCGTGGCGGAGTTGCCCTGGCAATCGAGAAAGAACTCGACATCCCGATTAAATGGATCGGCACGGGGGAGTCTGAATCAGATTTCGCCCACTTCGATGCCGAGAGCTATATCCAAGGCCTACTTTCGTAACTTAGATGTAACACAGCGGCGAAATTGTCACGCCGCCGCAATAGTTCACATCATCTGCCGTAACCGGGGCTAGAGAAGGTATGGCCATCTCAAAGGCGAGAAAATTCAAAAACAATCTTGAAGGCAGATGAAAATATGACAGATATTGCGTTGAACTCAGGTGATACAGCCTGGATGTTAGCAAGTACCGCTTTGGTTCTTCTTATGACACCTGGACTTGCCTTTTTCTACGGCGGAATGGTTCGCACTAAGAGCGCACTAAACATGATGATGATGTCGTTTATAACTATCGGCATAGTTAGCACTCTCTGGGTTATCTATGGTTTTGAAATAGCTTTTGGTTACAAAGCCGATTCACCTTGGTATGGAAATCTTTCATTCTCTGGCTTGGGTGGAATGGTTAATGATTTGACTAACAATGGTGGTATTTATCCCATTCCAGTCTTGGTCTTTGCAGCCTTTCAATTGATGTTTGCAATCATTACTCCAGCGCTCATCTCTGGCGCAATCGCAGATCGCACTAAGTTCACTGCTTGGGCAGTATTCGTTGCCATTTGGTCAACAA
>JBEATO010000113.1:0-9323 GCA_041161945.1 Actinomycetota bacterium | reverse complement strand
CATCTCACTTCGAGATAGCCAAGTCCGAGAAATTGCGACCCGTGGCAAACGTGGCGCTCGCGTTGCAGCCCTAGCTGCACACCCCAACCGATTACTGGCTGCGGTTCAAATTGGCGTAACTGTCAGCGGCTTTCTCTCTGCCGCCCTTGGAGCTGATCAACTGGGTGATTATGTAATCCCGTGGCTGGAGTCTTTAGGCATTTCTAATGCCTGGAGTACGACTATTTCCCTGCTTGGTGTCACTTTAGTGATCGCTTACTTCTCTCTAGTCTTTGGTGAGTTAGTTCCAAAGAGAGTGGCTCTATTTAGGGCTGAAGAGATTGCAATGGCAACAGCGGGAATCATTAACATCGTTGCAAATATTTTCCGCCCAATTATCTGGCTACTCTCAAAGTCCACAGACATTATTTTGCGCGCATTTGGCATTGACCCCAAAGAGGCTAGAAGCCAGATATCAGAAGAAGAGTTATTAGATCTTGTCACTGGCCATGCTGCATTGAGTGAAGAAGAGCGCGACATCGTTGAAGAAGTCTTTAATGCTTCAGAGCGCCAGATTCATGAAGTTATGGTTCCGCGCACAGAAGTTGATTTCATGGATGTTTCATTCACCGTTGGAAAAGCCATTGAGTTAGCCGTTGATAAGGCTCATTCTCGTTATCCGGTAATTCGTGGGTCATCTGATGAAGTCATTGGTTTTATTCACGTGCGCGATCTGCTTGATACTTCTTTGGCCACTAAGGAAACAAAGATTATTGAACTAGTTCGATCCATTATCTTTTTGCCTGGAACAAAAGGCATTTTGCCCGCTCTTTCTGAGATGCGTAAACAAGGTCAACATGTAGCAATCGTTCTTGATGAATACGGTGGCACAGATGGCATTGTGACTTTGGAAGATTTAGTGGAGTGCCTCATTGGTGATATCAGAGATGAATACGATGAAGATGAAGCTGATATCTCTGTGGAATCTCGCACGGGCGATTTTGAAGTCGATGGCTTGATTTCACTTGAGGATTTAATTGAGCAGACAGGCCTAGAAATTCAAGATGGTCCCTATGAAACTGCCAGCGGCTTTGTTATGCATCATTTAGGTCGAATCCCTAAGGAGCATGACGTAGTAGTGGTCGATGGACTGCGAATTACAGTGCTTTCTATGGAGGGTAAGCGCGCTGGAGCGCTATTGATCTCTCGTAGCGCATGATGTGTGAAAGAATTAACGCATGAGCGCCAAGCGGGTTTTATCTGGAATCCAACCAACAAGTGATTCCTTCCACCTTGGCAATTACCTAGGGGCCGTTAAACAGTGGGTTGATTTACAAGATGGTCACGATGCCTTTTATTGCATCGTTGATTTGCATGCTTTAACGGGAGAGATTGAACCGGCGCTACTGCGAAAGCGGACGTTGGCATCGGCTGCACAGTTAATAGCACTTGGAATTTCCCCAGAGAAATCAACCCTCTTTGTTCAGTCTCAAGTTCCACAACACAATCAACTCGGTTGGTTAATGGAGTGCATGGCTGGCTTTGGTGAAGCAAGCCGAATGACGCAGTTCAAAGATAAATCTGCCAAGGGTGGCTCTGACTCAGCACGCGTTGGGCTTTTCACTTATCCCATGTTGCAAGCTGCAGATATTTTGTTGTATCAAGCCAACTTAGTTCCAGTCGGTGAAGATCAACGCCAACACATTGAGCTAACTCGAGATTTAGCGGGCCGATTCAATACCCGTTTTGGTCAGACATTTACAGTTCCGGAAAACTTTATTTTAAAGACCGCGGCCAAAATTCAAGACCTACAAGATCCATCAGCCAAGATGAGTAAATCATCAGGCTCTGCCGCAGGTGTTCTTGAAATAATGGACACCCCAGAATCAAATGCTAAGAAGATTAAGAGCGCGGCAACTGATGCTGGGCGCGAAGTAAAGTTTGATGAAAAAGAAAAGCCTGGAATTAGTAATTTGCTCACAATTCATAGCGCTCTATCTGGCCATTCCATCGCAACCCTTGAAAAAGAGTTTGATGGAAAGGGCTATGGCGACTTTAAAGGCGCAGTTGCTGAGGTTGTTGTTGAATATTTCCGACCTATTCGCGCTAAGGCAGTTGAGTTATTGAGTGATGAGAAGCATTTGCTTGATATTTTGCATGACGGGGCGGCAAAAGCCCGTGTGGTGGCCTCCCAAACCCTTGAAAAAGCCTATGAAAACCTGGGGATCGTTAAGTAATCCAGCGTTAGCAGTATCAACTCTAGGTTGAGACTTATCCAAAACGTTACATGGCTATACCTAAAATCTGAGGGCGTGTGTTGAGTTTATTCACGCATAACTACTAGGCTCACTTACACACAGAGCTCCTATACCTGCTTTTGGTAGGCGTAGGGGAGCCCCTTGAAGGAGGAAAATTGAAGAAAGTATTTCGTCTCGTAGCAGTTATCGCTGCAGCAGCTATTGCAGCAACTGCATTTGTTGCACCATCAGCAACTGCAGCATCAAAGGTAAAAGTTGGACTTGCTTATGACATCGGTGGCCGCGGAGACAAGTCTTTCAATGACTCTGCTGCAGCTGGTCTAGATGCTGCCAAGAAGAAGTTTGGTGTTACTGCTAAAGAAGTAACAGTTACAACTGGTTCAGATTCAGAGCGCGAAGACAAGCTCCGCTTGCTCGCCAAGGCTGGATACAACCCAATCATCGCAGTTGGTTTCCTATACGCAGGCCCACTTAAGGCCGTTGCATCAGATTACCCAAACACTCAGTTCGGAATAGTTGATGATGCATCAGTAGATCTTCTCAATGTTGCTGGCCTTATCTTCTCTGAAGAGCAAGGTTCATACCTAGCTGGTGTTGCAGCAGCACTTGGATCAAAATCAGGAAAAATCGGTTATATCGGTGGAGTTCGTATTCCACTACTACAGAAGTTTGAAGCAGGATTTGTTGCTGGTGTTAAGGCAACAAAGAAGTCTGCAACAGTAGATGTTAAGTATGTAACTGAGTTCCCAGACTTCTCTGGCTTCAATGACCCAGCAAAGTTAAAGGTTATTGCTAAGGGAATGATCGATAAGGGTGTAGATGTAATTTACTCAGCTGCTGGTGGTTCAGGTGCGGGTAACTTCGCAGCTGCACTAGATGCAGGAAAGGCTGGCAAGAAGGTTTGGACTATCGGAGTTGACTCTGATCAGTACCTAACAGCTACAGCCGCTGAGAAGAAGAATATGCTTACATCAATGATCAAGCGCGTTGACCGTGCTGTTTATGACGTAATCGCAACATCAGTTGCTGGTTCTTCAGTTAACGACGTTATCGATGCCAAGGCTGGTATCTACGGACGTCAATACAACTTGGCTCTAGATGGCGTTGGAGTTTCATACTCTGGCGGATACATCACCAAGTTCAAGGCTGCAATCGACAAGGCTGCAGCAGGAATCAAGTCTGGCAAGATTAAGGTTCCAACAAAGCCATAATCACAGATTAAATAGTGGCATTTGGCCCAACAATGGAGTTAAATCTCCTTGTTGGGCCAAATGTTTTTTAATTATCAACTCAAAGGAGAGTCATTAAGTGTCAGTAGCTGTTGAACTGCGACACATCTCCAAGCGTTTCCCAGGCGTAATCGCCAATAAAGATGTTTCGATGAAGGTTGAAACTGGGACTGTTCACGCACTAGTTGGTGAAAATGGTGCAGGTAAGTCCACCGTAATGAAGATTTTGTATGGCATGCAACGCCCAGATGGTGGCGAAATCTTGGTCAATGGCCAAGCCGTTAATTTTAAAAACCCTAATGATGCAATCGATGCCAGCATTGGCATGGTCCACCAGCACTTTATGTTGGCAGATAACTTCACAGTTTTAGAAAACATCATTTTGGGTGCTGAGCCTAAGCATGGAATAACAATTGACTTTGCTGCAGCTCGCAAGAAAGTTGCTGAAATGTCTGCAGCATATGGCTTAGATGTTGATCCAGATGTTTTGGTTGAAGAGTTAGGTGTTGGGCAGCGTCAACGTGTTGAAATTTTGAAGGTTCTTTATCGCGGTGCTCGAATTTTGATTTTTGATGAACCAACAGCGGTGCTAGTTCCTCAGGAAGTTGATGACCTATTTAATGCACTTAAAGGTCTACGCGCAGAAGGTATGGCAATTATCTTTATCTCTCACAAACTTGATGAGGTATTACGCGTTGCTGATGATGTAACAGTGGTTCGTGCAGGATCAACTGTTGCCCAAGTGAAATCTAAAGATGTCACTGCAAGAGAGCTAGCTGAACTCATGGTGGGCAGTGAACTTCCACAGCCAACTACCCATGGAGATACTCGCCGTCCTGAAGTGACACTCTCACTTAAAGATGTTTCAGTTCCAACGAAATCAGGTAGCCGCGATTTAATTTCTCATATCTCCTTCGACTTACAAGCAGGCGAAGTTATCGGTATAGCTGGAGTTGAAGGAAATGGCCAAGCTGAGTTAGTTGAAGCAATCATGGGTCTGCGTGAATACACCGGCCAGATTGAATTCAAAGGTAAAAACATAGATAACTACTCCGTGGCCCACCGCCATGATGCAGGTATTGGCTTGATTCCAGAGGATCGCCAGCGACAGGCATTAATGATGAATTCACCTCTGTGGGAAAATAGAATTCTTGGGCATCAAAGAAGTAAGCCCGTTATGCGTGGTTTTATTTTAGATAAGAAAGCAACAATTGCAGATACTCGAGTAATTATGGATGAGTTTGATGTTCGTGCACCAGGCCCACACACTTTGGCCACAGCGTTATCAGGTGGTAATCAACAAAAATTTATCGTAGGACGTGAAATGAGTAAGGCCCCCGCGCTCCTTGTTGCATCACACCCAACTCGTGGCGTTGATGTTGGTGCCCAGGCTGCAATTTGGGATGAACTTCGCAGTGCGCGCGAAAAGGGAATGGCAATCGTATTGATCTCAGCCGACCTAGAAGAGCTAATTGGAATGTCTGATCGACTTTTGGTGATGCTGCGCGGTGCGATTACTGCAGAACTTAATCCTCAAAAGACAACTCCTGAGCAGCTTGGTTCTGCGATGACAGGTGCACAATGAAAAAACCATCAACCTCAAAGGTACTTCTAGCAGTTGCTGCGCCTATTGCTGCAGCAGTAGTTTCAATTGTTGTCTCTAGCTTTGCAGTTTTAGCATCAAAGAAATCTCCAATGGATGCCTATAAGACCATGTGGGAGTTTGGTACACAAGCTGGCTCTTTACTTGAAGTTCTCAATATAGCAACCCCTTACTACATTGCAGCAATTGCGATCGCTGTAACTTTTAGGGCAGGTTTATTTAATATTGGTGTTGAAGGCCAACTTCGTTTAGGCGCTCTCTTTAGTGCATACCTGAGTGCAAAATTTGTCTTGCCTCCTGTGCTCCATGTGCTTGCAGTGTTTCTCATTGCCATGACTGTCGGTGGATTATGGGCAGCTATCGCGGCTTACTTAAAGGTTAAGCGCGGCGTGAGCGAAGTCATCTCAACAATTATGTTGAATTCTCTTGCCGTTGGTCTAACGTCGTTCCTATTTTCTCAGTACTTCGCAGAAATTACTGAAGGTTCTAATAACTTAACAACCAAGACGCTTCCAGCCTCTGCACAGGTTCCAGATCTGATGCCATTATTGAATAAATTAGGCGTAGAAGATCAGCCTGGCGGCGGGGTTTATGGCATGTTGTTGGTCGCGATTGCACTTGGAATTGCCTTCTGGTTCATTGTTAACCGCACACGTTTTGGATTTGAATTGCGCGCATCAGGTGCAAATCCAATAGCGGCTCGCGTAAGCGGTGTGAACTCAAAGAAAATGATTTTTCTAGCGCTAGTTATTTCAGGTGCAATAGCTGGATTGGCTGGTCTTCCAGATATTCTGGGTGATACTCACTCATACACCATGGGATTTAGACCAGGAGTTGGGTTCACAGCAATTGCTGTGGCGCTACTAGGTCGAAACGGCGCATTAGGAATGGCAATCAGTGCATTGCTATTCGGTTTCCTTGAAGTGAGCTCACGTTCACTCGAGCTCATCGACATAGCCCCTGAGACTTATGTGATCATGCAAGGCTCTATTTTACTTAGCTCAGTTATCGCCTATGAGGTTATTCGCCGTTACAAGATAACACTGCAGAGCAAAGAGCTTGCAAAGGCGGTGGCAGCATGAAAACTAAGGCAACCAAGCTTTTGCTTAATGCAACACTCGTTCTACTTATCATCTCGATAATTCGCTTAATTACTGGTGCCAGTGACTTAACTAGTATTGGCACTGCATCCGCAGCGCTCTTGCTCTCAGTACCAATTGTTTTAGCTGGACTAGGTGGCTTGTTCTCCGAACGCTCAGGCGTTGTGAACATCGGCCTTGAAGGCATGATGATTCTTGGTGCATGGGCTGGCGGATTTATTGGTTCCAAGCATGGACCATGGCTTGGTTTAGCAGCTGCGGTTTTCTTTGGCTCAGTGGGTGCTCTTGTACACGCAATTGCAACAATTTCCTTTGGTGTTGATCATGTCGTCTCTGGTGTTGCCATCAACATCATCGCTGCAGGATTAGTCCGCTATCTTTCAACAATCTTGTATCAAGGTGGATCATGGCCAGGGCCATCGCAATCACCAGATGTTGCTCCAATACCAAACAATGGGTTACCTGTGCTTTCAGGTGGAACTTACTTTGGTTGGCAGAGTCCTGATATTTTGACGCCAATCGCTGAAAAACAATGGTTTCTCATCTCTGACTTAGCCTCAATTCTCCGTGGTTTTACTGGTGATCTCTCTTATGTAACGATGATTGCAGTTGCCATAGTTCCAATCTCATTCTTTATTCTTTGGAAAACATCTTTTGGACTTCGACTACGCAGTGCTGGTGAGGCACCAATTGCTGCTGAATCATTGGGCGTAAATGTTTACCTCATGAAGTATTCAGGTGTTCTTATCTCAGGTGGCTTGGCTGGATTAGGTGGTGGATTCTTAGCAATTGTTGCAGCAAACCACTATCAAGAAAATCAAGTTGCAGGACGCGGCTACATCGGCCTTGCTGCCTTGCTCTTTGGAAATTATCGCCCAGGCGGAATTCTGATGGGTGCTGGTTTGTTCGGTTTTGCCGATGCGTTGCAGCTGCGTGATTCAGCGGCAATTCATGCCCTAATTCTTTTGATTGTTGTCATTCTTGCCTATCTTGTTTATCGTGATGTGCGCAAGGGTAGATATCTTTCCGCGGCAATTAGTGGCGTAATGTCAGCTGGCTTTATGTGGTTCTACTTAGCAGTTGATGTTCTTCCAGGACAGTTAGTAACAATGACGCCATATATTGCAACCCTTCTGGTTTTATCACTCGCATCCCAGCGCCTGCGAATGCCAGCAGCTGACGGTATTCCATACCGTCGCGGCGGATCGTAATGAAGGCTATTGATTGGGATGCACTGCACACCGCTGCAGTAGCAGCAATGAAAACGGCTTATGCACCTTATTCAAAGTTTCCTGTTGGTGTTGCAGCGTTAGTAAATGATGGTCGAATTGTTTCTGGATGCAACGTTGAAAATGCCAGTTATGGTTTAGGACTTTGTGCAGAGTGCGGGTTAGTTTCAAATCTCATTGCTACAGGTGGCGGCCGTTTAGTTGCAATTTTATGTGTTGATGGACAGGGAAATCACTTGGCACCATGTGGGCGATGCCGCCAACTCTTATTTGAGCACGGGGGATCTAATGCGCTATTGATGACAGATGATGGGCCACAAACAATGGCGGCTATGTTGCCTTGGGCTTTTGGCCCTGATGATTTAGACCGCAACGAGCGCTAAATGTCGCAGGTTGAGGCTTTCTCAGCAGCTGAAGTAATCGCTGCAAAACGTGATCGGCATTCACTAACTGATCCACAAATCGATTGGGTCATCGATGCATACACGCGCGGCGCAGTAGCCGATGAACAAATGTCTGCACTGTTAATGGCAATTTTGCTCAACGGCATGGAATCTCGTGAAATTTCTCGATGGACTGATGCAATGATCAATAGCGGTGAGCGCATGAATTGGTCAGCGCTAACGAGACCAACAGTTGATAAGCATTCAACGGGTGGAGTCGGGGACAAGATCACTTTGCCGCTGGCGCCTTTGGTTGCTGCGTGTGGTGCTGCAGTTCCGCAGCTATCTGGTCGAGGTTTAGGTCATACGGGTGGAACTTTAGATAAGTTGGAATCAATTCCTGGCTGGCGTGCATCTCTTTCAAATGAAGAAATGCTTAAGGTTTTACAGGATTGCGGCGCTGTTATTTGTGCAGCTGGAGCAGGATTAGCACCTGCAGATAAGAAACTATATGCACTGCGTGATGTGACTGCGACAGTAGAAGCTATTCCCCTCATTGCATCATCGATTATGAGTAAGAAGATTGCCGAAGGAACGAGTGCACTAGTACTAGATGTTAAGACAGGTGTTGGTGCATTCATGAGTGATCCGCAAAAGGCTAAAGAGTTGGCACATGTGATGGTGGGACTAGGAAAACGTGCTGGCGTAAAGACAATCGCACTTGTAACAGCTATGGATATTCCATTGGGCTTAACTGCAGGTAATGCTTTAGAAGTGCGCGAATCTGTTGAGGTTTTGGCCGGCGGCGGACCAGCAGATATTGTCGAACTCACCGTTCTACTTGCGCGCGAGATGTTAGAAACTGTTGGCATAACAAATGTTGATCCAGCTGATATGTTAAAAAATGGAAAAGCAATGGATGTTTGGCGCCAGATGATTAGTGCCCAAGGCGGAGATCCTGATGCAAAACTTCCAACCGCAAAAGAAAATCTTGTTATAACTGCGCCATCCGGTGGAACGATTCTTTCAATGGATGCAATGAAGGTGGGGCTGGCTGCTTGGCGTTTAGGAGCAGGTCGCTCACGCCAAGGCGAGGCTGTTCAGGCTGGCGCTGGAATTGAAATGCACGCTAAACCCGGAGATGTTGTTGCCGCCGGATCTGCGCTCTACACATTGCATACCGATACTCCAGCAGCCTTTGCCCGTGCCCAGGAATCGCTTATTAGTTCAGTAACTATTGGCGATTTACCAAAGGATGGAAAAATAGATAGATTGCCACTAGTAGTCGAACGAATTACGGATTGAGAGCCTTCAGTTGAGCCTTACAAGTAAGCCCTCACCAGCCCAGATTAAGCGTGTTCCAAAAGTGCTATTGCATGATCACCTTGATGGCGGACTACGACCACAAACAATCATTGATATCGCAGGCGAGATTGGTTACACCGCACTTCCAACTACTGATGCTGCGCAACTTGCAACATGGTTCCGTGAGTCATGTGACTCAGGTTCTTTAGTTCGCTACTTAGAGACTTTTTCTCACAC
>JBEATO010000112.1:0-5404 GCA_041161945.1 Actinomycetota bacterium | reverse complement strand
TCATATGGATCAACACCACGCGTTGCCATTAAATAATCTCGGATAACAATGCTGTGACGCGCCTCCTCTGCCGTCCAACGTTCAATCCACGTTCCCCATGCACCATCACGGCCCATAGAGAGAGCAATTTCGGTGTGGTAGCTCGGCAAGTTATCTTCGGTTAGCAAATTAAGAATTAAGGAGTCTTGTGCAACAGGAGTGAGGCGTGAATCTTTTGCTTCCCATGCATCACCGTTGAGAGGTCCAGCAAAATCGCGGCCTTCAGACCATGGTACATACTCATGGGGATACCAATTTTTTTGAACTTTTAAATGCCGATCGAGTTCGACAGCAACGACAGGCTCTAGGTCTCGAATAAGTCGAGCTTGAATCGCCTTGCTGTCATAAGTCATAGGCGCAACGCTACGGTAGTTCTTGGGTTACTGACGAGTTATAAATTCTCTTTCGCACGCTCAATTGCTTGTGCTGCTCGCCACTTAGCAATTTCGCCATGATTTCCGCTTAATAGAATCTCAGGAACTGGGATATCACGCCAATTCTGAGGTTTTGTGAAGTTGGGATATTCAAGATAACCCTCTTCATTATGTGATTCTTCAGCAAGTGAATCAGGATTTCCTAGAACACCCGGGATTAGACGGGTGATAGCTTCAATCATCACAAGGGATGCAACTTCTCCCCCACCCAAAACATAATCACCAATTGAGACTTCATGGACTCTAAAGTTCTTAGAAAGGTAGTGCTGGCGCACACGATCATCAATTCCTTCATAGCGGCCACATGCAAAAACAAGGTGCTTAGCATTTGAAAATTTCGCAGCCATAGGTTGGTCAAAGCGCTTGCCTGCTGGAGTAAGAATAATTAAATCTGTTTCAGCAGACATCAGTGGGTCTAAAGCTTGTCCCCAGACTTCAGGCATCATGACCATTCCAGCGCCGCCCCCATATGGAGTGTCATCAACTTGATTATGCACATTGGTGGCAAAAGCGCGCAGATCATGAATTCCAAACTCAACTAACCCGCCTTCTTGTGCTTTACCAAGCAGAGAGAGTTTGAGCGGTGCGAAATACTCTGGAAAAATTGTAACTGCATCAATATTCATTTATTTCCCCCGTCATTTCCGGTGGAATTACTATAACTTTGCGTGCCGCTACATCTACAACTGGAACTAATTGGCGCACAAAAGGAATCAGAATTTCGCCAGCTTCAGTTTTAATGGCTAACAAGTCTTGGCCAGGAAGATTAATGACATCTGTAACTTCACCAATGCTTTCTCCGGACTCTAAATGTGCTGCGCAGCCGATGAGTTGTAATACATGGTAATCATCTTCATCACTGCCTGGTTCGTTGATATCTACATCGCAATAAATCAGAGTATTACGAAGTTTTTCAATGCCATTGCGATCGGTTATGCCGTTAAATCCCAGCAACAAAATGCCGTTATGGACGCGGCCAGAGATAATTGTTAGCTCACCATGGGCATCTGTTTGAACTTTGCCACCAATGGCAAAACGACGATCAGGTTCATCAGTTCGAACCTCAATCGTCGCTTCTCCAAGAATTCCGTGGGCGCGACCGATGCGCCCCACGAGTAAACGCATTGCTAGCGAGCTTCGTCGGTCTCGATGAGATCGACGCGAACAGTACGCCCTGCAATTGCACTCACGACCGTGCGAAGCGCTTTTGCAGTACGACCATTACGACCAATAACTTTGCCGATATCTTCTGGGTTCACGCGAACCTCAAGAGTTGTTCCACGACGATGATTCTTTTCAGCAACAACTACATCATCAGGATTATCAACGATTCCCTTTACTAAATGCTCTAGGGCTTCATCCATCATTGTTATTCTGCAGCCGCATCTTCAGCTGGAGTTTCAACAACAGCTTCTGCTGGAGTCTCAACTACTGCTTCAATAACTTCTTCAACCGCAGCTTCAGCAACTGGTGCTTCAACTACTGCCTCTGCAACAACTGGGTTTGCCTTTGCAGCTAACTTCTCTTGTGCTTTCTTCTTAAGAGTAGTTGCGCCTTCTTTTGGCTCATCCATTGCCTGCTTCATAGCTGCTTCATAAGCAACATGCTTGCCGATCTTTGGAGCTGCAACGCGAAGTGTTCCTTCAGTTCCAGGAAGACCCTTAAATTTTTGCCAATCTCCAGTGACCTTCAGAAGAGCCTCTACAGCCTCTGATGGTTGTGCACCAACACCGAGCCAGTACTGAGCACGCTGTGAGTTGATCTCAATGAGTGATGGTTCTTGTCCTGGTACGTAGCGACCAATTTCTTCAATTGAAAGACCGTTACGTGCCTTGCGTGAGTCTGTAACAACTACGCGGAAAAATGGTGTGCGGATTTTACCCATGCGCATTAAACGAATTTTTGTAGCCAAGTGAGGTTGTACTCCTGTTTATGTGCGTCATAAAAATTAATCGCAGCGGGGTGCGCAATCAATTACATACAACTATCGGTCGTGGATGTTGAACGGGGGTAGAGGGCCCCATCAACAGGTGCCCAATTCTGCCATCTCAGGGCAGTAAAGGTGAAATCGAGCTTTACTGCCCCTCTTCTAGGGCTCGTTTGGCTGGATTACCTGATTTGGACTTCTTCTTGGGTGGAGCGCTCTTAACAGAGGCCTTAGGCATCGCAGGAAGACCCATACCGCCCATTCCTTGTGGCATGCCGCCATTTCTCACCTGCTTCATCATCTTCTGTGCAGCAGAGAAGCGATCGACCAAGTTGTTCACATCAGAGACCTTGCGACCAGAACCCAGTGCAATTCGAGCGCGACGTGAGCCGTTGAGAACCTTTGGATCACGTCTTTCAATCGGAGTCATCGACTGAACAATTGCTTTAGTGCGAACAATCTCGCCTTCATCAAAGTTTTCAATCTGTTTCTTCATCTGCCCAGCACCTGGCAACATGCCTAAGAGCTTAGACATAGATCCCATTTTGGACATAGCTTGTAGTTGTTCTAAGAAATCTTCCAGTGTGAAATCTTCACCGCTTGCAAACTTAGCCTCCAGCTTTGCAGATGCATCACCATCAAAAGCCTTTTTAGCTTGCTCAGCAAGAGTTGCAACATCGCCCATACCGAGAATACGAGATGCCATACGATCGGGATAGAAAATATCAAAATCACTGAGCTTTTCGCCCGTAGATGCAAACATAATCGGACGCTTGGTGATGGAAGCAATTGATAGTGCAGCGCCACCACGTGCATCGCCATCTAACTTAGTTAGCACTACCCCATCAAAGCCCACACCGTCTAGAAACGCCTGTGAGGTTCTCACTGCATCTTGACCAATCATTGCATCAACTACAAAGAGAATCTCATCTGGATTAACGGCATCTCGAATATCTGATGCCTGCTTCATTAGCTCTTCATCAATACCTAAGCGACCTGCAGTATCAACGATGACCATGTTGTATTGCTTAGATTTAGCAAACTCAATACCACTCTTGGCTACCTTAACTGGATCGCCAACACCATTGCCTGGCTCTGGTGCAAAGACTGGAACACCAATACTTTCGCCAACTACTTGTAGTTGAGTAACAGCATTTGGTCTCTGCAAATCGGAGGCAACGAGAAGAGGTGTGTTTCCTTGATCTGCATAAAACTTTGCGAGCTTTCCAGCCAAAGTTGTCTTTCCTGCACCCTGTAAACCTGCCAACATGATCACTGTTGGCGGATTTTTCGCAAAACGAACTCTGCGTGCTTCTCCTCCAAGGATTTCAATCAGGGACGCGTTAACAATTTCAAATATTGCTTGACCCTGATTAGTTCCAGATTGCATTGTTGGAAGTGCAGCTAATGATTTCTCACGTACCTGCTCAACGAAGCTTTCCACGACAGATAGGGCAACGTCTGATTCAAGTAATGCTTGGCGAATCTCAGCACAGGTTGCATCGACGTCAGCGCTACTTATCTTGCCGCGAGAGCGCAGGGATGAAAACGCGCTACTAAATCTGGAGGTGAGTGACTCAAACATAAGGCGCTAAGAGTACTTGAGCAGTTGCACTAAAGGCGAGCCAACCTTTATTGGCCCGCCTTTAGTTTAAATCTCACCAATAAGTAACTTAGATTGCCTCTGACCCACGTTCTCCAGTGCGAACACGCACTACTTGATCAACTGGAGTAGTCCAAATCTTTCCATCACCAATGGTTCCTGTTGAAGCTGCTTTAACAATGACTTCGACAACTGCGGCTGCCTCTGCATCATCTGCTAATACTTCAAGTCGAACCTTTGGTATGAGGTCCACTGTGTACTCAGCACCTCTATAAACCTCGGTATGTCCTTTTTGACGACCAAAGCCACTAGCTTCTGAGACCGTCATTCCGGCAACACCATGTGCCTGTAGAGCATTTTTTACATCTTCTAACTTAGATGGCTTCAAGATTGCTGTAATCAACTTCATTAGAACAAACCTCCTCGTGAAGAACTAGACATCTCATAAGCGGTCTCGGCATGTTCAGACAAGTCAACACCTTCCACTTCAGAATCTCTAGAGACTCGGAATCCTATTGTCTTTTCGATAATGAATCCAAGGACCAATGTCACTAGGAATGAATACAGGGCAACTAAGCCAACACCTAAAGCTTGTTTGGTAAGTAGCTCAGTGCCGCCACCATAGAACAGGCCATCCACGCCAACGCTATTCACAACACTGGTGCCGAATAAGCCGACTGCCAATGATCCCCAGATTCCACCAACGAGGTGAACTCCAACGACATCGAGTGAATCATCAAGCCCGAACTTGTACTTCAACCCAACGGCAAGTGCGCAGAAAATACCGGCAAATAATCCGATAACTACTGCTGCCCATGGTGCAACGAAAGCACATGCTGGAGTGATTGCAACAAGTCCAGCAACTGCGCCAGAGGCTGCGCCAAGGGATGTGGCATGTCCGTTGCGAATCTTTTCAATTAACAACCAGCCAACAAGGCCTCCGGCTGTTGCAACTTGAGTGTTAAGGAGAGCAAGACCTGCAGTTCCATTAGCTGCAAGTGCTGACCCGGCGTTGAAACCAAACCAACCAAACCAAAGCAAACCTGAACCAAGAAGAACTAGTGGTAATGAGTGTGGCCGCATTGACTCTTTGCGCCAACCCACGCGCTTACCAAGAATAATTGCTAGTGCTAAAGCTGCAGCACCTGCATTGACATGAACTGCAGTGCCACCAGCAAAGTCTTGAACACCTTGACTTGCAAGGAAGCCAGCACCAGTAACTGTGTCACCAACTTTGTTACCGAATGCAAATACCCAGTGTGCAACTGGGAAGTAAACGATTGTTGACCAAATGGCAACGAATACTGCCCAAGCAGTGAACTTAGTGCGATCTGCGATTGCGCCAGAGATGAGCGCTGGAGTAATGATTGCAAACATCAATTGAAAGGCTGCAAAGACCAA
>JBEATO010000056.1:0-3288 GCA_041161945.1 Actinomycetota bacterium | reverse complement strand
TGCAGCAATTGCGATTCGCCATGGGGCAGTTGCACTTTGAAACAACGCTCCAGCCCAAATTGCACCGCCGAGGGCAACTGCCCTGTAATCAGTTAAACGCGGATTTTGCTTTTGATTTGTGAGAATTTTGCCGCACCGATTCCACTGACTTTTTGGAGATCTTCTATTGTTATGAAGGGACCATGGGTCTTCCTATATGTAACTATGCGGTTTGCAATGACCGGACCAATTCCATCCAGTGAATCAAAATCACCGACCGTTGCACGATTGATATTAATTGGACCGCTGCGCTTTGGCGTACTGACTCGAACCCCTTTGCTATTTGTAATTGCAGCATCCACATAGATTTGTTCACCATCTGCCAACACTCTGGCTAGATTAATTGTGCTCAAATCCGCTCCAGGTGCAGAACCTCCTGCGGCTTTGATTGCATCGATTACGCGCGAGCTAGCAGTAAGTGTGTAAACACCGGGGGTATTTACCGCCCCCGTGACATCGACAAAGATCTGCGGGGCTTGCACTTGCTCAACAACAACAGGGGGCGGTGTTATCTCACCGGTATTTCCTTTAACAACGATAACCACAGATAAGACAACGACCACTGCTGACACAGCAAGTAGTGCACGTTTTTGAATAGGTGTGAAATTTAAGTCAAACCACCATGTGGCTAGTTTTTCAAAGATCTGTGAGAAATATTCCATGCCCTAATAGTTCAGGGCATAGTGAAATCACTGCCCTGATGAGGCTAAAGGGTGTGGATATTTACTTCTTAAGCCAGTAGTCATTGATGTACTTCTCACCCTCGTCACAGAAGAAAGTGACGACGTTTTCAACACCGTACTGCTCCTTCAATCTCTTCGCTGCGATCATGTGTGCTCCTGAAGATGGGCCTACGAAAATGCCATGCACTCTTGCTAGACGGCGCATCTCAGCAATTGACTCCTCAGAACCCACATCAATGACTCCATCTAATTCATGATGGTGGCGAGTAACAATGCCTGGAATAAAGCCATCAGCAATTCCTTCAATTAAATGCTTTGACACCTCTCCACACAAAATCGTGCAGGATTCGGATGGCTCCAGAGCAATTACTTTGCAGTTGGGATTCGCAGCTTTGAAGGCTTGTCCCACACCAATAACTGTTCCGCCCGTTCCAACTCCACTTACTAGTAGATCTGGCAGAACTGGCATTTGTTGCAAAATCTCTTGACCTAGCCATTGGCGGTTCTCTTCCACGTTCCATTCATTATCAAATTGTTGTGGTGCAAAAAAACCTGGCATTGCTCCGCGCCGACGTGCTTCTTCTAGCGCGTCATTAACATGGAAATCTCCCATAGTGTGAACTTCTGCGCCAAATGCTTCAGAGATTGCTGTTCGCTCTGGACTCATTCCATCAGGCATGATTACCAACATCTTGTAACCCTTAACCGCTGCAACCATACTCATTGCATTTCCAGTATTACCGCTACTTGCTTCAACAATTGTGTCGCCCGGCTTTAATAGGCCTTCTTCTTCTGCACGTTCAATCATGTATTTAGCCATTCGCGCTTTAATAGAACCAGATGGATTCAAATACTCCATCTTGACCCAAATGCCTTCAATATTAATTAATGGTGTATTACCGATGGCATCTAGAATTGTCTTCATTGACATGGCCTTTCACATTGTGGAACTACTCGCGCGAGTATTAAGCGACGATATTAACTAGTTTTGGCGCGCGCGCAATGACCTTTTTCGGTGCGTTTGCGCCCAGTTCAGCAACGATTGTTGGATGCGCAAGGGCTAATGCCTCAAGTTCTGCATCAGTAATCGTTGGTGAGACATCAATGCGCTCTTTAATCTTGCCGTTAATTTGAATAACGGCCTCCACTGAATCTGCCACAAGAAGTTTTGGATCTACCGCTGGCCAGCCCGCAAGTGCCACAGCAGGCTTATGTCCTAAGCGCTCCCACATTTCTTCAGCTGTAAATGGTGCGACCAGTGAAACCATGATTGCAATGGCTTCAACAGCCTCACGAGCTGCAGGATCAGCGCCACCGCAACCAGAATCAATCGCCTTACGCGTTGCATTTACTAGCTCCATGACACGGGCAACTGCAACGTTGAATCGGAATGACTCAACTGCAAATCCTGCATCATTGAGAGCTTTATGTGTTGCCTTACGAAGTGAGACATCTCCCTTTGAAAAATCTACTCCTGGAGCACTTGTGATGTCTCCAGATAAACGCCAAGCACGAGTTAAAAACTTAACTGAACCTGATGGTGAAACATCAGACCAATCAACGTCATCTTCTGGTGGACCAGCAAAAACCATAGACAAACGAATTGCATCAACGCCGTGTTTTTCAAGTTCATCAGAGAGTGCAACAAGATTGCCACGACTCTTCGACATCGCAGAGCCATCCATAACAACCATTCCTTGGTTAAGCAGACGTGTAAATGGTTCATTGAAATTAACCATGCCCATGTCGCTGAGGACCTTAGTAAAGAAACGGCTATAGAGAAGGTGCAAAATTGCATGTGTTACACCGCCAACATATTGATCAACAGGTAACCAGGTCTCAATATCTTTCTTTAAAAATGGTTGATCATGAACCGTAGAAGATGGATAACGCAGGTAATACCAAGATGAATCCACGAAGGTATCCATCGTGTCGGTATCTCGCTTTGAAGCAGCTCCGCACTTAGGACATGCAACATTGACCCAATCAGTTGCAGCACCCAGAGGTGATGTTCCCTTTGGCTTTAAATCTAAACCTTTAGCATCTGGCAAAGTAAGTGGAAGTTGATCTGCTGGAACTGGGACTTCACCACATGATGGGCAGTGAATAATTGGAATTGGAGTTCCCCAGTAACGCTGGCGAGAGACTAACCAATCGCGCAAACGGTAGTTACGAGCAGATTTTCCAAGGCCATCTTTTTCAAGTTGGCTGTTAATAGCAGCGATTGCATCTGTCTTATTAAGACCATTGAGTCCGCCTGAATTAACTAGTTTTCCATCACCAGTTGTTGCAACTCCACTTGCATTGGGATCTTCTTCCCCAGTTTCAACAACTACAACTACAGGCAACTTAAAGGCTCTAGCAAAATCTAAATCTCGCTGATCGTGGGCTGGAACAGCCATGATGGCACCTGTGCCGTAATCAGCTAGAACATAATCACTGGCCCAGATCGGCAACTTTGCACCATTAACTGGGTTAATTGCATAGCGATTAAGAAAAACACCGCTCTTAGGACGATCCGTAGCCAGGCGATCGATATCGCTATCGGCCTTAATCTTTTCTAGGT
>JBEATO010000049.1:0-3026 GCA_041161945.1 Actinomycetota bacterium | reverse complement strand
CGGACGCCAACTTTTATGCTCACCCCATTCATGGTTTGCATGCAATCGTTGATATCGATGCTGAAGAAGTTGTTGGCCTTGAAGATAACGCTGATGTTCCTATTCCACAGACACCAGGGCCTTACCGTGAATCTCAAACCGGGGGCAGCGTAAAACTAAAAGAGCTCAAGATTGAGCAACCAGATGGTGCTTCATTTGATGTTGAGGGATGGAATATCAAATGGGAGCGTTGGTCATTTCGCATTGGTTTTGATCAGCGAGAAGGCTTAGTAATTCACGATGTGAATTTCACAGATGAGGGCACACCACGAAAGATTGCACACCGACTATCTATTGCAGAACTCGTAATCCCATACGGTGATCCAGCACAAGGTGCCTATCGTAAAAACGCCTTTGACACAGGAGAGTTTGGTTTAGGAAACTTCACTAACTCACTAACTTTGGGCTGTGATTGCTTAGGCGAGATTGTCTATTTGGATGCAGCTGTTACTGAGGGTGATGGCACCGTTCGCACGATAAAGAACGCTATCTGTATGCATGAAGAAGACTTTGGAATCCTATGGAAGCACGTGGATGTTGATGGCCATACAGAAGTGCGCCGTGGTCGCCGCTTTGTTGCATCCTCCATTGTTACTGTCAATAACTATGAATATGGATACTTCTGGTATTTCTATCAAGATGGATCAATTGAGTTTGAAGCAAAGCTGACTGGAATAGTTTTAACTTTGGCCGATAAGCCAGGTGCGCATCACCCATCTGCTACAGAGTTAGAACCAGGATTATGGGCGCCGTATCACCAACATATTTTGTGTGCTCGTATGGATCTAGAAATCGATGGAGTGAATAACTCTGTTGTTGAAATTGAATCATTTGCCCACCCAGTAGGGGAGAAGAACCCTTATGGCGGGGCATATGAAACTAGTGAGACAGTACTTAAGAGCGAGAGTGCTGCTCAGCGACTAGTTGATCCGATTAAGTCTCGTTTTTGGAAAGTCATTAACCCCAACAAAAAGAATCATGTTGGGCATTCAATTGGCTACAAGCTCATCCCTGGTCACACCACCTATCCACTTGCTCACAAAGAATCTGTATTAGGTAAGCGCGCGGGCTTTATGTATAGCCACTTGTGGGTAACACCCAATGTTGAATCAGAGCGCTATCCAGCAGGAGATTATCCATTCCAACATGAGGGGGGTGCAGGTCTTCCTGAGTGGACTAAAAATGATCGCTCCATTGAAAACACTGACGTCGTTCTTTGGCATGTATTTGGAACTAACCACATCCCTCGCACAGAGGATTGGCCAGTTATGCCAGTCGAGCGAACAGGTTTTCATTTAAAGCCAACTGGTTTCTTTAGGAGAAGTCCTGCAATGGATGTTTCGCCATCGCAGGCCGCTGATACTGCATGCGATTGCTAAAACTTCGCGCCTATTTGAAAGCGGCTCACTTTGGGCCAACGCTCCTTATCACCGCTATTTCCTTTGTTCTTGCCACAACACTGTGGTGGGAAGGCCCGGCATATGTCATTGCCTTCACAGTATTTCTTGGTCAGTTAATCATTGGCTGGAGTAATGATCTCTATGACTACGCCGATGACCTTAAGCACAACAGAACCAATAAACCTTTAGTAGCAGGTGCAATCACACCAGAACGCTTACGCAAAACAACCTTTGTTTTCATTCCTATCGCAGTGGTTGCAAACCTGATTGGTCCACTGGGACTTAAAGGGGGAAGTGTTTATTTACTAGGAGTGGGTTGTGGAATTGCCTATAACTTCTACTTCAAGTTCTCTTGGCTCTCACCACTGCCGTATGCAATAGCCTGCGCTGCTCTGCCAGGTTCAATTTTCTACGCAGTTGATCGCACACCACCCTTATGGGTTTTGGCAGCTGGTTCGCTCCTGGGCGTTGCCTTTCATTTTCTTAATGTGATTAAAGATTTAGATCAAGATAGAAGTAGTGAAATTGGGGGCCTGCCGCAACGCTTAGGAAAGAAGATTTCACTTGCTATAGCAATCACTCTCGCCGTTGCTGTTGGTTTTATCTTCACACAGAGCCCAGTGAGCAAAGATTTCACTTCAAAAGAATCCCAAGAGATTACAAACTCCTCATCATTTAGCGTTGGGGGGGATCGTCCTGCATTTGTCACGTTGCCCACCGGGTATTCACAAAGCGTTCCTGCGCCATTGATCATTGATCTACATGGATATTCGGGCACGAGTGTGGACCAGCAACGCTTTGCGAAGATGGACGTAGCGGCAAATAAGCGAGGCGTAATCTATGCCGGCCTCGATGGTCTTATAGATAGTCAGGGCAATCAATTTTGGAATGCTTCAGTTGCATGTTGTAATTTCAATGCTAATCCAGTCGATGATGCCGCATACATTCAGGGCCTCATAGATGAAATATCTAAGAAGGTCTCAGTTGACCCTAAGCGCATCTATCTTTTTGGCCATTCCAATGGACATTTTATGAGTTACAAATTTGCGTGCACCTATCCAGAAACAGTTGCAGCTATTGCAGGATTAGCTGGGGCTATGGATAGTGCGCCAAGTAACTGTGGAGCTACATCACCAGTAAATGTCTTACACATTCATGGCACCAATGATGATGTCATTAATTACGATGGTGGTCAGATTTTGGGAAATATATTTACTTCAGCACAAGAGAGTGCCAAACGCTGGGCAAGTGTTAATCAGTGTTCACTCAATCCAAGCGTGGGTACTGCCTTTGATTTAATTGCAAGCCTTGATGGAAAAGAAACTATTCCAACTATTTACAGTTGTCCCAGCGCATCGGCTGAACTATGGACCATAGAAGGCGGCTCTCACGGGCCATCACTTGATTCATCTTTTGCCTTACAGGTTATGGATTGGTTGTTAGCACACCCTAAGGGTTAACAGTTATCTCTAACTGATAGATCTTTGTTGGATCATCTGAGTTAACAAGTTTGACTGTGGTGGCACCAGCACTCAAGGCTTTCAATGATGGGTTAGTAATAAAGCCACCTTGATCACCGCCTGGAAC
>JBEATO010000033.1:0-6223 GCA_041161945.1 Actinomycetota bacterium | reverse complement strand
TGGCCTTTAGCCTGTCTTTTGATGATTTCATTATTACTAATTTCAACTCAGGAACCCTTATTACATTCCCTAAATTTGTATATGTTTCTGCCGCACGAGGAATCCCCGCACAAGCTAACGTGATTGGTTCTGCAATGTTTTTCTTGGCATTAGCCATAGTTATTGCGGCGCAACTAGTAAAAAGAAAGAAAAACCGCTAACCTTCTCTTGGTCCACAACGAACTACAGGTTGTTTAAGAAAATCTGCGCTGTGGGGTTAGGTTCCGGAGGACCCGGGCCAACTACGAGTAGTGATTGAAGGGGTGATTCCGGTCAAGGCCGGATAGCGCGATGGCAACCATCGACCCTTACGTTCTCAAGCATCTTTCACATATGCAGCCGGCTTTGTATTGGCTGGATGAAGATCCCCTTGAACCACAACCAAATCCAACATTGATTGGTGATGTCACCACAGATTTATGTGTGGTGGGTGCTGGCTATACCGGTTTATGGACTGCTCTGATTGCAAAAGAACAAAATCCAGAACGCGAAGTAATCATTGTTGAACAACGTGAAACTGGCGCGGGTGCATCTGGACGAAACGGTGGATTTTGCAGCTACTCATTGACCCACGGCTTCATGAATGGATACAGCAGATTTAAAGATGAGATGGCCGTAATTGAGCGTTTGGGCCGAGAGAATTTAGATTTAATTGAAGAGACTATCAAGCGATATGGGATTGACTGCCAATTTGAGTGGACCGGTGAGCTACGAATTGCCAACGAAGAGTGGCAGATCGAAGGCTTAGTCGATGAAGCTAATTTGAGAAACTCTTTTGGCGATAATGTTGAAGTTTTAGGTCAAGAGGAAATACAAGCACGTGTTAACTCACCGTTATCTAAAGCGGCGCTATGGGATCCAGATGGGACTGCGTTAGTAGATCCGGCGAGATTAGTATGGGGATTAGAGCGAGCTTGTTTGAAGCTAGGTGTGAAGATTTTCGAAAACACCCACGTTGAATGGTTAGAGCGCACAAGTGATGGAATGATTGTTCATACTCCATATGGAAGCGTCTATGCCCAAAAGGTTGCCCTTGCTACTAACGTCTTTAAGTCACTAGTAAAGCGTGCGCATAAATATGTTGTGCCGGTATATGACTTTCAGTTAGTTACAGAACCATTGACTAAAGAACAGATGAAATCAATTGGCTGGAAAGGCCGTGAAGGTCTATCAGAGGCAGGAAACCAATTCCATTACTATCGCTTAACAAAAGATAATGAGATTTTGTGGGGCGGCTACGACGCCATATATAACTTCCGCGGCAAAGTGCGTCAGGAATATGAGACGGATGCTGAGACTTATGCGCATTTAGCGCAGGCGTTCTTAGAAACTTTCCCGCAGCTCAAGGGAATTAAGTTCACACATGGTTGGGGCGGAGCAATTGATACATGTTCACGGTTCTCACCATTTTGGGGTAAAGCCTATGGTGGTCGTGTGGCATATGTGTTGGGCTTTACCGGACTTGGTGTTGGCTCGACTCGATTTGGTGCACAAGTGATGTTAGATCTTCTGGATAAGGTTGATAACGAACGTACTCGTTTAAAGATGGTTCGCAAGAAGCCGCTGCCATTCCCGCCAGAGCCTTTGAAGTTTATATTTATCCGAATTACGCAGTGGTCAATCAATAGGGCTGATCAAAATCAAGGTAAGCGTAATTTATGGCTGAAATTACTCGATGCTTTGGGCTTGGGCTTTGATTCTTAAGCTTTACCTCTATTCTTAAGCCATGACCAATCACGGCAATATGTATGGCCCCGATTTCACATTTCTAGGAATCGAGCGCTGTGATTTAGACATTCCTTCCTCTTATGCCGATGCAGATGTAGTAATCGTTGGCGCACCCATTGATAGTGGAACTTCACATCGTTCAGGTGCCAAGTTTGGTCCGCAAGCAATTCGTGGTGGAGATTATCTGTCTCATGATGCTGAGCGTCCACATTTAGCTTTGCGCATCGATGCATTAAAGGAAATGAAAGTTGTCGATGCAGGAGATTTGTTAATGCCAGGTAGTGATTTAGTTGCATCACTAGAAGTATTAGCACAAGCTACAGAGAAGATTTCACGAGCTGGTGCGATTCCAGTAATTCTTGGTGGAGATCATTCAATTGCTTCTGCTGATGTTGCAGGTATTGCACGCCATCGCGGTACGGGCAAGATTTCAATGATTCACTTTGATGCACATGCTGACACAGGTGAAGATCAATGGGGCGCGTTAGTAGGTCATGGAACGCCTATGCGTCGTTTAATTGATACGGGAACTGTGCGCGGAGATCGTTTCTTGCAGTTAGGTTTGCGCGGATATTGGCCAGATGCAAAGACCTTGGATTGGATGCGCGATCAAGGTATGCGCTCATATGAAATGACAGAGATTCACCACCGTGGCCTCAACACCGTCCTAGATGAATCTTTTTCAATTCTGACCAATGAGTGCGATGGTGTTTTTCTATCAGTTGATATCGATGTTGTTGATCCAGGAATGGCGCCAGGAACGGGAACACCTGAACCAGGGGGAATGACGAGCCGTGAGCTTTTAGAGTCTGTTCGCAGAATCTGTCTTGAACTACCAGTTGTGGGCATTGATGTTGTTGAAGTTGCACCCGCCTTTGATAGCGCAGATATAACTGCAATCCTTGCTAATCGTGTTGTTTTAGAAGCGCTCAGTGCCATTGCAAAGCGACGCTCAGGAACTAAGTACTCACCAACACAAAATCTTCTGGATCGATAAATGCGTGATGTAGTTATTTTGGGCTCAACAGGCTCAATTGGAGTTCAGGCCCTTGAAGTCATCGCAAGTAATCCGCAGCAATTTAGAGTTGTGGCGATTTCATCTGCCGGTAGTAACCCAGAATTAGTAATCGCCCAGGCTAAGCAATTCAAGGTCTCACATGTTGGTGTTGTAAACAATGCTGATGTGGTGCGCAATGCTTTGCCTGGCGTGAGTGTGGTTGATGGAGCTAATGCATCTACTGAGATGGCTGCAATTAACTGCGATGTTGTAATCAATGGAATAACAGGCTCTATTGGTCTTGGCCCAACTCTTGCCGCTTTAGATGCTGGTAATACGTTGGCACTTGCCAATAAAGAGTCACTAGTTGCAGCCGGTGATTTGGTTATGTCCAGGGCAAGAGAGCATCAGATAATCCCTGTTGATTCTGAACATAGTGCGATTTTTCAATCCGCTTTAGCTGGTAAGAAATCTGAAATAAAGAAGATTGTTCTCACCGCTAGTGGGGGAGCATTTAGAGATCGCGCCAATCTTGACGGGATTACTGTGGAAGATGCACTTAAGCATCCAACCTGGTCAATGGGGGCCGTTGTTACGATTAACTCAGCAACCCTTGTTAACAAGGGCCTAGAAATTATTGAGGCGCATTACTTATTTGGTTTGCCTTACTCAAGCATTGAAGCTGTGATTCATCCACAATCAATTGTTCACTCACTTGTGGAATTCAATGATGGTTCAACTATTGCCCAGGCCAGTCCGCCAAATATGAAAGGTGCTATTGCATATGCAATGAACTGGCCAGATCGATTGAGTAATGCAACCGCCCCGATTGATTGGTCTATCCCGCATGCATGGAGCTTTGCGCCAATCGATCCCAGACAATTTCCAAGTATTGAATTAGCTCGCTACTGCGGTGAAAAAGGTGGGGGACTACCTGCAATTTTTAACGCTGCCAATGAGGTGGCAGTTGCTGCATTTATTGCAAAGAAGCTGGAATTTAGATCAATTGTGGAAGTCATTGCCTCTGTTGTGAAAGATCTTGAGAAAGATTCACCGAAGACTCTCAGAGATTTAGCCGATGTCAGTGCTCTAGAAGATGATGCGCGCACACGTGCACAAGCACATCTACTACGATTGGCCCCATAATGCAGATCATCGGAATTCTCGGTTTTGTTGTTGCTTTGCTTCTCTCTGTCATGATTCATGAGTTTGGCCATTACCTCACAGCCAAGCGCTACGGAATGAAGGTCAGTGAGTTCTTCTTAGGCTTTGGTACACGGATTTGGTCAACAAAACGCGGTGAAACTGAGTTTGGACTCAAAGCGATTCCTGCAGGTGGTTATTGCAAGATTGAAGGAATGACTCCGGGTGATGCAATGCCTGAAGGAGAAGAGTCACGTGCTTTCTATACTGCTAAGTCTTCACATAAGTTAATTGTGCTTGGCGCTGGTTCTTTCCTACATTTTGTTATTGGCTACATACTTCTCTTTGTTCTATTTGCTGGCGTGGGTACTAATCAACTACTCCCAACAATTAATCAAGTAGTAAAGGGATCAGCAGCTCAATCTGCAGGCATCCTTGCTGGAGATGAAGTCCTAGCTATCAATGGCAAGCAAGTTGAAAATTGGTACAAGGATGTTCAAGTAATTCGTAACTCCAGTGGCGCTCCTCTGACTTTATTAATTGAGCGTGGTGGAGAACAACTGACAATCACTGCTTCGGCAAAGCTGGAAACTATTGATGGCACAGAGCGCTTTGTTCTTGGAATCATTAATGATGTTGGGCTAAAGCGCTCTGACCTTGTTACATCGGTAAAGAACTCAGCGATTGTCACCAAGGATTTCTTAGTGCAAAGCGTTAAATCGCTCATTAATCTTCCATCAAAGATTCCTGCTTTGTGGGGACAAGCTGTAGGTGGCGAAACACGTGATCCCAATGGTTTAGTTGGGGTTGTTGGCGTTGCACGAGTATCTGGAGAAGCCGTTGGAAGTGATGCACTTTCGATAGCTGAGCGTCTATCAACATTTATATTAATTATTGCTAGCTTAAATATCTTCGTTGGTTTGTTTAATCTATTGCCGATATTGCCACTCGATGGTGGCCATATAGCAGTGGCTATCGCCGATGAACTTCGTGCATTTATCGCACGCCTTCGTGGCCGAGCACGCCCAGCAGCAATTGATGTGACCTTGCTGACCCCAATCACCATGGTGGTCTTCGTAATTCTGGCAGCCCTTACGGTTCTGCTGCTGGTTGCAGACATTGTTAATCCAGTCATACTTAATCTTTAGCGCAACCAGCATTCTTACGGCACAATAGCGCCATGGTTGATTTAGGAATCCCAAGCGCACCACCTGCCACACTCAGTCCGCGTCGAAAGACGCGTCAGATGATGGTGGGCAAAGTAGGCGTTGGAAGTGATTTTCCAGTCAGCGTTCAATCAATGTGCACCACTCTTACAGCAGATGTGAATGCAACATTGCAGCAAATTGCTGAGTTAACCGCTTCCGGATGTCAGATAGTTCGCGTGGCAGTTCCAAGTCAAGATGATGCTGATGCATTGGCGCAGATTGCTAAGAAGTCACAGATTCCAGTTATTGCAGATATTCACTTTCAACCTAAATATATTTTTGCGGCAATTGATGCCGGTTGCGCAGCAGTACGTGTAAATCCTGGCAACATCAAGCAATTTGATGACAAAGTAAAAGAGGTTGCCAAAGCTGCAGGAGATGCTGGAATTCCAATTCGCATCGGTGTTAACGCCGGTTCATTAGATCCACGCCTTCTTGCAAAATATGGAAAAGCAACACCTGAGGCATTAGCTGAATCAGCTCTGTGGGAAGCATCGCTATTTGAAGAACATGGTTTTTCAGATATTAAAATCTCGGTTAAACACCATGACCCAGTAATTATGGTCAATGCCTATCGCATTCTTGCTGCAAAGTGTGACTATCCATTGCACTTAGGTGTGACAGAGGCCGGTCCAATTTTCCAAGGAACAATTAAGTCAGCAACTGCATTTGGAATTTTGTTAGCAGAAGGCATCGGCGACACCATTCGTGTTTCCCTTTCAGCCCCACCAGTTGAAGAAGTCAAGGTTGGAATTTCAATTCTAGAATCACTTAATCTTCGTCAACGTAAACTAGAAATTGTTTCGTGTCCTTCATGTGGGCGCGCACAGGTTGATGTGTATACATTGGCAGAAAAGGTTCAAGCAGGATTACAAGGTATGACTGTTCCTTTGCGCGTTGCTGTTATGGGCTGTGTTGTTAATGGTCCAGGAGAGGCACGTGAGGCAGATCTTGGAGTTGCATCAGGAAATGGCAAGGGCCAGATATTTGTTAAGGGCCAAGTTATTAAAACTGTTCCGGAAGCCCAAATCGTTGAAACTTTAATTGAAGAAGCGATGCGATTAGCCGAAGAAATGGAAGCCGCTGGCGTTGCTTCAGGGCAACCATC
>JBEATO010000013.1:0-3188 GCA_041161945.1 Actinomycetota bacterium | reverse complement strand
AAGGCACCTGGCTTTGGAGATCGTCGCAAGGCGATGCTTCAAGACATTGCAATTCTCACAGGTGCAACTGTTATCTCTGAAGAAGTTGGCCTCAAGCTTGATCAAGCAGGACTTGAACTATTGGGTCGCGCTCGCAAGGTTGTTATCAGCAAGGATGAGACAACAATCGTTGAAGGCGCTGGCGATGAGGCACAAATCAAGGGCCGCGTCACACAGATCCGCTCAGAGATTGAGAAGAGTGATTCAGATTATGACCGCGAGAAGTTGCAAGAGCGTCTTGCAAAGCTTGCTGGTGGCGTGGCTGTTATCAAGGCTGGAGCCGCAACTGAGGTTGAACTCAAGGAGCGCAAGCACCGCATTGAAGATGCAGTTCGCAATGCCAAGGCTGCAGTTGAAGAAGGAATCGTTGCCGGCGGTGGCGTTGCACTTCTCCAAGCGGCAACAGCTGCATTTAAGAAGTTAACTGGCTTAACTGGTGATGAAGCAACTGGTGCAAAGATTGTTGAATTCGCAATTGAAGCTCCACTTAAGCAAATCGCAATTAACGCAGGACTTGAAGGCGGAGTTGTTGTTGAGAAGGTTCGTAATCTTCCTGCAGGACAAGGTCTTAACGCTGCAACTGGTGAGTATGTGGACATGATCAAATCTGGAATTATTGATCCAGCTAAGGTCACACGTTCTGCACTACAAAACGCAGCATCTATCGCAGCCCTGTTCATTACAACCGAAGCTGTGATTGCAGATAAGCCAGAAAAGAATCCAGCACCAATGCCACAAGGTGGCGGAGATATGGACTTCTAAGCCCCACGAATTAGGCGTAACGCCGTCCTCGATTAACGCGAGGGCGGCGTTCTGCTTTACCCTATACACATGGCAAAGAAATCATTGGGCAAAAAAGCGCCTAAGGAGACATCGAAGAAGGCTGCGACAAATGCAGCAGCTCCTTTTGATGCAAAAAATCTTGCCCACACTGCAATCTTTGAACATGCAGAAAAGCGTGATCATGTTGGTTCATTTATCAGCGTTGAGTTTGATGACGAGAACCGCGTTGCCACATACCTCTTTAATGCAAACCTTGCTGGCTATAAAGGCTGGCGTTGGTGCGTCACTGTTGCAAAGGTGGATGCAGATGCAACGCCAACTGTTTGTGATTTAGTTGTTCTGCCTGGCCCAGATGCACTTCTTGCACCAGAGTGGATTCCATATCGCGATCGTATATTGCCGGGTGATGTTGGCGTTGGTGACATCGTTCCAAGTTCACTAGATGATGCACGTTTAGTTCCTGGACAATCTGCGTTGCCACAAGATGAAGATTTAGATACTGCAATGGCAGTTGAATTAGGTTTTGGTCGTGCACGAGTAATGTCTATTGAAGGTCGCGATCAAGCAGCCAAGCGTTGGTATGACGGAGACCGCGGACCACAGGCACCATTGGCACAAGCTGCACCTAAGCCATGTCATTCATGTGGATTCTTTCTTCCTATCGCAGGCTCACTACGCGCAACCTTTGGCGTGTGCGCAAATGCAATTTCCCCCGATGATGCACGCGTGGTCTCTGTTGATCATGGATGCGGCGCTCACTCGGAAGCGACCTTCACTGACCTGGTGATAAACTAAAGCCCTGACCGCAACCCCCGCGGCATAAACGAAGACACGATTTAATCAAGGAGCCCTCCCCATGCCTACAGGACGCGTTAAATGGTTCTCCCTAGAAAAGGGTTTCGGTTTTATTGCAAATGATGAAGGCGAAGATGTTTATCTTGCCGCTTCATCTCTTCCAGAAGGCGTTGCAACTGTAAAGCCTGGAACAAAGCTTGAATTCAGCATTGCTGATTCACGTCGTGGACCACAAGCACTCTCAGTACACATCATTGATGCACCTCCATCACTTGCTGAAAACTCACGCGCTAATACTGATGATTTAGCTGCAATGATTGAAGACACAATCAAGATTTTGGATCGTGTTGGAAATGGTTTGCGCCAAGGCCGCCATCCATCAGCAGTTGAAGCAGAGCGTTTAGGCCGCGTATTGCGCGGTATTGCATCTGCTTTAGAGGCTTAAATTAAATTCCGCTGCGCTTATTGCGGCGAATTGAATATCGAATACCAGTCAGGCCTAGGCCTGCGCCAACCAGGCATGTCCAAATGACTTTTGCATCTGCGCCTACTGCCAACGCAATGACAAAGGCAATCACCCAGCAGAGAACTCCAATTGATACTAGGGTTACAACAGAGCCGATATTTGATGCCATGAGAGAAGAGTAATGGGATTTAACGTAAAAGTAGATGGTAACTGGCGTTCATTTCGCCACCGAAATTACCGGATACTTTTTCCTGCCAGCACCATCTCCAACATCGGTAGCTGGGCTCAACGCGTTGCTCAAGATTGGCTCGTTCTCGAACTTACTCAGAGCGGAATTTATCTAGGAATTGTCACAGCAATTCAATTCACTCCCTTTCTTTTCTTTTCACTCCATGGCGGCGCTTTTGCTGATCGTTTTGATAAACGTAAACTTTTAATTGGCACCAATGCCTTAGGAGCATTTTCAGCACTGACACTTGGCACACTTGTCATGATAAATCAGGTAGAGCTGTGGCATGTGTTTGCACTAGCTGCTGTGCTTGGTATTTCAACTGCAATAGATGCACCAGTTCGCCAAACCTTTGCTGCAGACATCGTTGGCCAAGATGATCTGCCTAATGCAGTAAGTCTTAACTCTGCAAACTTTAACGCTGGGCGCTTAGTAGGACCTGCCATATCAGGCTTACTTATCGCTGCTTTTGGCACTGGTCCATCCTTTTTAGTTAATGGATTCTCATATCTCTTTGCAATCGCTGCCTTAATGGCGATGAATGAGAAAGAGTTTTTCCATCAAGATCGACCGAAGTCGAAGACCAATGTGCGAGAAGGCCTGCACTATGCGCTAGCCCGCCCGGATATTTATGTGGTCATGTTGATTGTTTTCTTCCTTGGAACCTTTGGCCTGAACTTTCAAATCTTTAACGCTCTTATGGCAACTAAAGAGTTTGGTAAGGGACCTGCCGCTTATGGATTACTTGGAACCTTTGTGGCTATTGGTTCATTTTCAGGTGCTATTGCATCTGCTCGCTTAGAGCGCTTTCGCAAAACCCGCTTTGTTATTTTGGCTGGGGGAGCTTTTGCATTAGCGATTCTGGTGCTTTCAATA
>JBEATO010000138.1:0-3881 GCA_041161945.1 Actinomycetota bacterium | reverse complement strand
ATGAAGAGTGCAGAAAATACCTATGCCCTCTTTGCCATTGGTTTTGCTGGAGCTTTCACTACATGGTCAACATTTATGTTGGACTTCTTTTTAGCCTATGAACTAAAAAAATATAAAGATGCAGCGATTAACTTAGGTGCATCCATTGTTTTTGGTTTACTTGCTGCATCCCTGGGTATGTCTTTAGCGTAGAGAAGCCATCCAGCTTTCAATCTCATCTGGGTGATGAGGGATGTTTTCAGATAAGTTGATGCAACCATCTTCGGTTACTAAAACATCATCTTCAATGCGAATACCAATTCCGCGATATTCAGCTGGGAATAGTTCATCATCGAGTTGGATATAAAGTCCTGGCTCAACAGTTAAAACCATTCCTGCTTCAAGTATTCCGTCGCGATATTGATCTGCACGTGCTTGGGCGCAATCATGAACATCCATTCCTAACATGTGGCTCACGCCATGCAGAGTCCAGCGCTTATGTAATCCAACAGCTGGATCCATAGCTTCTTCAAGGCTCATCTTGATAATTCCCATATCGATTAAACCTTGGGCTAAAACAGTATGGCTGGCACGGTTAATTTCAAGGAAAGGGATTCCAGCTTTTATCGCTTCAATTCCAGCTTTTTGTGATTCATAGACCAACATATATAGCGCACGTTGTGCTGGTGAGAACTTTCCATTAATGGGCAAGGTGCGAGTGATGTCTGCGGTGTAGTAAGAATCAACTTCCACACCGGCATCTAGGAGTAACAGATCTCCAGGCTTAACATCGCCATCATTGCGATTCCAGTGCAACACACATGCATGTGAACCAGAGGCTGCAATGGTGTTATATCCCAAATCATTTCCTTCAACGCGAGCACGACCATAGAAAGCGGCATCGATAACACGCTCACCACGTGGTGTGGCAACTGCTGCAGGCAGTACTCGGATGACATCGCTAAAGCCACGATACGTAGCATCAACCGCTTTTTGCATCTCACGGATTTCATACTCATCTTTAATGAGGCGAGCAACTGAGACAAAGTTAATTAACTCTTCATCTCGTGCATGCTTTTTTACCTTTGCATCCACAATCTCGTCATAACCATGAAGTGCAACAGCAGTTTTACCTTTAAGGAAAGCTTCAAGTTCACTTACTTCACGCACTTCAATGCCATAACGCTGGGAAGCTTCATCAGTTGTGAAACGACGACCCACCCAAAGTTCACCATTTTTAGCATCGCGATAGAAAGCATCAGTGTCTCGAGTAGAGCGTGGATTAATGAAAAGAATAGGGGTATGGCCTTCTTTCGTTGGCTCCATTACTAAAACAGAACCAGGCTGTGCTTCAACTCCCTGCACGCCGGTGTAATAAGCAAAAGCGCTATGAGGGCGGAACTGGTAATCAGTGTCATTACTACGTTGCTTTAATTCGCCACCTGGCAATACAACTCTTAAGCCAGCAAAAGCAGCTGAAAGATTTGCTCTGCGTGTAACGCAGTAAGGAATTACTTCATCCTGTGTAATTCCCTCCAAAGGTGTTGGCGCCCAACCGGTTTTCATGAACTCGCCAAACATCTCTGATGGCGCAACGTCATAAACGCGCTTGCTGCCGGTATCCAACGCTTTGTCTGAATTTTCCATTGAGTAAGAGTACAGTCAGTGCATAGAAAGAGGTAGAAAATGTTAAAAGATGGAATCATTAATGGTCAGTTGGCATCAGTACTCGCGCGATTTCGACATGTAAACACTTTGGCTATCGTCGATGGCCCATTTCCCTCATACCCTGGGGTCGAGCTAGTTGATTTAGCCCTTGTTAAAGGTTTTCCAACAATTCCAGATGTCCTTGATGCGATATTGCCCTTAATGGACCTGACTGGGATGTATATGGCCAATGAGTTCGCTGAGAAAGTAGAAGCACCAACCGTCGAGAAATACAAGAAACACCTTGGTGGAGTCAAAACGATTTTGATACCCCACGAAGAATTTAAGATCAAAGTTGGGCAATCTTTGGCAATCATCCACACCGGTGATGCAGTTCCCTACAGCAGCGTCATATTGAAGTCAGGTTGAGATTTAAATGCTCAAAGTAGGAATTATCGGTGTTGGGGTTATGGGTGCAGGACATGCCAGATTCATTAAAGAACATGTCCCAAAAGCTCGAGTAGTTGCACTCTTTGATATTGACACCCAAAAAATTGCTGCTCTAGCCGATGAATTGGGCACAATCACGATTCAAACAACTGATGCAGAAACTCTAATGAACCACCCAGATGTTGATGCTGTGATTATCGCTTCGCCAGATCCCTTACATGTTGCGCACTTGAAATTAGCAATTGCTTGCAAAAAGCCTGTTTTGTGCGAAAAACCGATTGCAACAACACTTGAAGATGCACGCTCAATTTCACAAGAGATTAAAGCTTATGAAAAAACTGCAGGCAAAACAATGATTCACTTCGGATTTATGCGCCGCTTTGATGCCTCTTACCGTGAAGTCAAGCGGCTCATTGACACTGGTGACTACGGTAAGCCAACCTTCTTTAGAACAATTACTCGCAACGTTGCATCAACAGGGGCAACAACGCCTGGCTTATTTACAAATATAGCAATCCATGACTTTGATATTTTCCGCTGGCTATTTAAAGATGAATGGGTCTCAGTACAAAGTCATTACCCACGCAAATCGTCACTATCTCCTGAAGGTATAGCAGACCCATTAGTAATTACCGCTTTTATGAAATCGGGGATCATGATGTTAGCCGACATTGTCGCTTTTAATAATTATGGTTATGACGTTCGAACAGAGGTTATTTGCGAAAAAGGATCAATTGAGATCGGAATTAATGGTGATGTAATAACGCGGGCTAATCGTGTCATGGGTGCTCACACAGGTGGGAAAATGGAAGAGAACTGGATTCCGCGTTTTACTGAGTCTTATATCGAAGAATTGCGCGCTTGGGTGCAGGCACTTTTAACAGGTGAAGTTAACTCAGATTTAGCAACAGTTGATGATGCGCTAGCAGCTAACGAAGTCTGTGCATTGGGTGTTGCTTCAATCTAATAATTACTGCTTTCAAAAAAGAATTGATCTAGGCCTAATTGAGCCGAACCCAGAATGGCTAAATCATTACCTAGTTCTGATCCTTTAATCTCTAGATTTTTAGTAGCTAATGCTCCTGCACGCTGGTAAACCGCTTCTTTAATGGTCGCTATCACCAAGTCGGATGCTTCTATTAAGCGTCCAACGATGATTACTTTGCTGGGATTGAGAAGATTAACTGCATCAGCAACTGCGTGACCAATGTAAGAACTAGCCTCAGTTATTAGATGCAGAACCTTTGAGTCACCTTTGCGGCATAAATCGGCGATATCAGAAGTATCCTTAACTTTATAGCCCATTGCATTAAGTTTTTCAGTAAGGGCCCACCCACTAGCAAATGATTCAACGCAATCAGTGTGCCCACATCTACATTCCAAACCCTTGAGTGCATCTAACTGCATATGACCAATATCTCCAGCAGATCCACCTGAACCTCGGTGAAGTTTCCCACTAAGAATCATTCCGCTTCCGATACCGGTAGCAACCTTTACAAGTAACAAGTTTTGAACATCCGGGCATACGAGTCGGTGTTCACCAATTGCCAAAAGATTTGCATCGTTTTCTAAATATGTGGGTATACCCACAGCATCGGTAAATTCTTTTTGAAAATTGACACCATCCCACCCACGCATAATTGGGGGATTTACTACTTTGCCTAATGTGTGAGAAACCGGCCCAGGAACACCAACGATGATTCCTAAACGTTTTGCTTTAGGAACATTCTTAAACATCTCTTTGATTTGAATAATGCTTTCAGGCAAAATATTTCTTGGACCGTCTGATATGGACATTTTTGTCG
>JBEATO010000114.1:0-3306 GCA_041161945.1 Actinomycetota bacterium | reverse complement strand
ATCTAAATCTTCAGGGGAGAAATAAACTATCTGGCACGCACCAAGAATCTCTCTTTGGCTGCGGGTGGGGTTGCCATTAATTTTTGCTCGATTAGCTTTACTAGCGTTAATTTCTAGATCGATATTTAAAGTTCGATCATCTCTTTCAATCTCAGTTCTAATGATTGCCTGTTGGGCGCCGAGTGAAATTAATGGAACATTGTTGGCAACACGGTGGGAAGAAAGAAAAGCTAAATAAATTAGCGACTCTGCGATATTTGTTTTGCCCGAACCGTTATCACCAATAAAGGTAGTAACTCCAGGTTGGAGCTCTAACTCTAATGAGGGATAGGAACGAAAGTTGGTCAGCGCCAACTTATTTATACGCATTAATAATGCCTATAGGTTATGAGGCGTAACGCATTGGCATTAACAAGTAACGATAGTTCTCGACAAGTGCGCCATCTTTATCGCTCTTGCCCATCAAGATCGCTGGCTTGTTTGGACCAGTGAATGAAATCTGCACATACTTCGTTCCAACCGCACTTAAACCATCAGCTAGAAAAACAGGATTGAACGCAATTGAGATTGGTTCACCAGTTAAAAGTATTTCAATGGCCTCTGTCGCTTGTGCTTCCTCTCCCGCGCCTGCTTCAAGGGAGAGAGTGTTGTTATTAAAGTCCAGGCGAAGTGGAACAGTTTTGTCTGTAACAAGTGCCACGCGGCGCACAGAATCAAGAAGTGTTGCAACTTCGATGAGCGCTGTTGATGTGACTTCTTGCGGAAGAAGGTGGCGATATGGGGGGAAGGTTCCATCCAACATGCGCGATGTCATTGTCTTTCCATCACCGGCAAAACCAGCTAAACGATCATTACTAGAAGAGGGTGCGAAAGAGATTGAAACAGTTTTAGTTCCTGTTAAAGATTTAGCAGCATCTGCAATTGTGCGGGCACGAAGCAGGGCACTAGTTGAAACATTAGGTGTGGTTGGATCCCATTGGATCTCGCGCACGGCCAAGCGATATCTATCTGTTGCTGCCAAAGTCACGGTCTCCTCGTTGATTTCAACGTGAACACCAGTCAAGGTCGGCAATGAATCATCGCGGCCTGCTGCAATTGCTACCTGTGAAACCGCTGTTGCGAAAACATCACTAGCTAGCGTTCCAGTTGTATCTGGCAATTCTGGAAGGTTTGGGTATTCATCTACTGACAAGGTTGGCAAAGTAAATTTTGCGCTGCCGCTAGTTACTAATACACGAGTGCCATCTAAAGCAAAAGTAATGGGTTTGTTTGGAAGTGAGCGAGAGATTTCAGCCAAGAGTTTTCCTGGAACTAAAACCTTTCCAGCATCTTTTATCTCTGCTTGAAAATGTGACTTGCTTGCAGTCTCTAAATCTGAGGCGGAAAGATAAACCTGATCACCGGTTGCATCGATGACTATGCCAAGTAGCTCGGTTTTGATTGGTCTAGTTGAAAGGGAACGTGAAACCCAATTAACGCCATCAACTAACGCTGACTGCTCAACTATGAACTTCATGCTCTGCCCCAATTCAGTGAAAGGTTCGTTTCACATCTAGATTTATATATATAAAGGTAGTCGTAGTAACCAGGCAGCTTTTGTGTGCATAGAGATGAAAAGCCCTGCTCACCGCGGCGTTTTAATTCCTGGAAGGTGTGAATAAGGCGGGAAAAGATGTGCACAAGAATCATGATTACACCCTTCCCCTTCCTACTCTTCACAACACCATAACGGGCCTATCCACATAAAACGATGAGATCTCCACAGTTGTCCACAACTTATCCCCAACTGGGGGTAAAGAGTGTCAAAGCGGACATTTCACACTTTTAGTGCACTTACCTCGCTTGCTGCTTAATTCTGGTGGTGAGTTCGTTGACCTGGTTATAGATCGAACGACGCTCAGCCATCAGTTGACGGATTTTGCGGTCGGCGTGCATAACCGTGGTGTGGTCGCGCCCGCCGAATGTTTGGCCGATTTTTGGAAGCGAGAGTTCGGTTAACTCGCGGCATAGATACATCGCAATCTGGCGGGCATTTACTAACACCCGAGAGCGAGATGTTCCACAAAGATCATCGATAGTAAGTGAGAAATAAGCAGCGGTTTGAGCCATGATCGTGGCACCAGTAATCTCTGGATTATTTTCATTAGGAATTAAATCCTTTAAAACAATCTCAGCTAATGAAAGATCAACACTCTGGCGATTAAGAGATGCGAAAGCGGTAACGCGAATAAGAGCGCCTTCAAGTTCGCGAATATTTGTCGAAATCTTGCTAGCGATATATTCCAAAACATCATCAGGTGCATTCAACTTATCTTGTGCAGCTTTTTTGCGAAGAATTGCGATACGAGTCTCTAGCTCTGGAGGTTGAATATCTGTAATCAAACCCCACTCAAAACGAGAACGTAGGCGATCTTCCAAAGTTGTTAACTGTTTAGGTGGTCGATCACTTGAGATAACAATCTGCTTGTTAGCATTATATAAAGTATTGAATGTGTGGAAGAACTCTTCCTGTGTTCGTTCTTTATTTTCTAAGAACTGAATATCATCAACAAGCAAAACATCTAGATCACGATAGCGGCGTTGGAAAGCTGTGGCCTTATCGTCACGAATAGAGTTAATAAAGTCATTTGTGAACTCTTCAGATGAAACATAGCGAACACGGACGCTGCCATAGAGCTCTTTGGCATAGGCGCCAATAGCGTGTAATAAGTGGGTTTTACCAAGACCTGACTCACCATAAATAAATAACGGGTTGTATGCCTTTGCCGGTGCCTCTGCAACTGCCACTGCTGCAGCATGAGCAAAACGATTGGATGCACCTATAACGAAAGTTTCAAAGATATAGCGGGAGTTAAGTTGTGAAACCTCAGCGTTTTTTGAAGGGGCCTCTTCACGACCAGTTCCAACCTTGGACGCTACAAACTCAATGTCTACTTCTGGGGTCTGTGGTTCGGCAGATTCCAAAGTCTCATCAACGGTCACAGCGATGCTGGACTTATCGCCAAGTTCGCGAGTTAAAACATCACAGACAACTGTGCGCAAACGGCTCTCTAAAACATCTTTAGCAAAAAGATTAGGAGCTGCGACCAATAAAGTTGTTTGATCATTGTTATGAAGTAGACCCAGTGGCTTTGTTAACTGTAAAAATGCGCGATGTTGAGGTGCATCAACGGCAACCTCTTCAATTACACGGTCCCAGAGAGTGGTTAACTCGATCTCTTTAACGGCCATCTCGGCACCTCTCTGATATCCACAGGGTTATCCACAGCCTGTGGTCTAAACCCCAGGTTGAGCCCTTATATAACC